>CAUHBX010000025.1 GCA_959604475.1 uncultured Eubacteriales bacterium | reverse complement strand
GGTGATTCATACGCCACTCCGAGGCTTGCAGGCACATTGTTGGGATAAAACATAAGCATAATCATGGACAGAAGGCTTGTCAGGGGTCCGATTGCTATTGCAAGCCCGATTGCCAAAATAACGTCCGTTATGCTTGTTTTATTAAGCGACAGCGCGCTTTTAAACCGCTCGCCGCTCATTTTTACGCCAATCAGCACAACAGGCACAAAAAGTACAAGCTGCGCAACAATATTATAGACCATCGGGTCCATATTGTAAATATAGAATATGTTAAATAATAGTAAAGAACTTGTAATGTTCAATACGATATAAATAATAAAAAAGGTGTAGGTTTTAGCCGTTCTAGTCAAAACAAAAACTCCTAACTGTGCGGTAGTCCGCCCGCTGATTAATCATCCGGAATGTCCTCGACAAAGTCGTCTGTCTCGTCGTTCCACAAATCCTCGTCGTCGTCCTTTGGCAGGCCGAGCGAGCCGTGGGGATATTTTTCCCTGAACCTCCTGTTTACCGATTCGGAAACGAAAAGCTTTACTGAGGCCACAACGGGAACGCCCAAAAACATACCGAAGGCGCCGCCGAAATACGCGCCTATGGCAATGGCAAAAAGCACCTGCAGGGGCGTAAGGCCGGTTGGGTCGCCAAGCAGCCTTGGGCAGATAAGATAGTTGTCAATCTGCTGTATAACAAGAATATAAATAAGAAGCCACAGCGCCTTCATCGGGTCCACAAGGAGCACGATAAATACGGCGGGAACCGTTCCTATAAAAGGCCCTACATATGGTATCATATTGGTTATGCCGATTACAACGCTAATTACCAAAGCGTAAGGGATTCTTAAGATTGCCATGCCCACAAAGCACATTACCCCAAGCACTATGGCGTCTAGCAGCTTGCCGAGCACAAAGTTCTGGAATATGACGTTAACCCTCTGCATATTGGCTATAAACCTCTCCGCCGTTCCTTCGTTAAGTACGGCAAGGCAGAACTTTTTTCCTCCTGCGGATATATCCTCCTTGGTGGAAAGCATGTAGAAGCTTATTATTATGCCAATAAGGAAACTGATTACGGTAGAAACAACGTTTACCGTACTGCTTATAAATGCTGTAAAGTCTCCGCCCTTAAGTATTTCCTCCATCATTCCGGGCAGGTCGTTAAGCTGTGCCTGAAGCGGGGTCAAAAGCCTTGTTAATGCGCCCATAACGGTAGCCTTTGTTTCGCTGTCAAGCCATGAAAGCAGGTCGGGCAGCTTATTCATAAGGCTGTCCATATTTTCCGGCAGCGATACGATAAGCGCGTTGAAGCTTTTGAATACCGTCGGTATCATATAAATCATCAGCCATATAAAACAGCCTATAAATATGGCGTAGGTTATAAGTATGGTCGTGTTTCGAAGAAGCTTGGGCCGTGAGCGCATTTTTTTGCTGTAGGCGCCTATAAACTTTTCCAGAAAGTTCACAAGAGGCGTAAAGAAAAATGCAATGAAAAAGCCGTAAATAAATGTTATAAGTATGTCCTTAATTGTCATAAAGAAGTAGCCGAGCGTATTGAAAAACGGCCCTATGTTGTCCAAAAACCGCAGCAGCAGTATACATGAGGCCAGTACGGCGAAGCAGTATAGGGCAATTTTCATGTATTTTTTGTCAAATTTAAATTTTCGCAAGCATATTCACCTCTTAGGAAGTCTTTGCCAACATTCTAACACATCAATATCCCATTTACTATAGTTTTTCATACCAGTTTCTTAAATAAATCTTAATCCGATTGACGAAGCGGCGCGGACAACTTTATACTAAAGGCAGTTAAAAGTAAAATAATAACAGGAGGTTTAAAACCTATGGCTGACGAGCAGATTATCAAGTCCTTTGCCTCTGATTTCAAAAGGATAGAGGATGAAATTTCCAAGGATATTATCGGACAAAAGGATATTATACACAAAATAATAATTTCAATGATTGCGGACGGAAACGTCCTTTTGGAGGGGCTTCCGGGAACGGGTAAAACCCAGCTTGTAAAAACCGTGGCGAGGGTAATGGATTTAAGCTTCTCAAGAATACAGTTTACGCCCGACCTTATGCCGGCCGACGTCACCGGCACAAATATGATGGACGCCGAAAGCGGGAAGGTTACATTTAAAAAAGGCCCCGTATTCGCCAATATCGTGCTTGCCGACGAGATAAACAGGGCGACTCCCAAAACCCATTCCGCGCTTTTGGAGGCCATGCAGGAAAAGACCGTAACAGCCGGAAACACAACCTATAAGCTTCCCGAGCCGTTTTTCGTGCTTGCCACACAGAACCCGCTGGAGCTGGAGGGAACCTATCCTCTGCCCGAGGCGCAGCTTGACCGATTTATATTCAAGCTGGAAGTTAAGTTCCCGTCGGAAAGCGAGCTGCTGGACATCGTAAACATAACGACAGGTACAAGGGGCGAGCAGGCGCAGAAGCTTTATAATGCGGATAAGATTAAGGAAATGAGAGATACCGCCATCGAGGTGCCCGTTGCCGACGCCGTGGCAAAATACGCTATGGACGTTATTATAAAAAGCCATCCCGAGCTTGAAAAAAGCCCTGAGGCCGTCAAGAAATACGTCCGCTACGGCTCAAGCCCCCGTGGGGCGCAGGCAATTATCAGGACGGCAAGGATTAACGCGCTTTCAAAGGGACGCTACAACGTGTCCTATGAGGATATAAAAGACGTGGCCTACGATGTGCTCCGCCATAGGGTGTTCCTCAATTTCGAGGCGCTTTCCGACGGCGTAAGGGTAGAGGATATAATTGACGAGCTGCTGAAAGAGGAAGCCTGATTATGCTGAAGGATTTGCTTACAAACGAATATCTGTCACGGCTTGAGGTACTGGATATGGCCGTGAAAAAGAGGCTGTCCTCCGTCAGCTCGGCAGGCGCGAGGAAGTCCTCCGCCAAGGGCTCCTCTCTGGAATTTTCCGATTTCAGGGAATATACGCCGGGAGACGACCTGCGCCGTGTGGACTGGAACGGCTATGCACGCTTTGGCAGGCTGTACACAAAGCTTTTCAATGAGGAGAGGCAGGCGGTGCTTAATATAATCCTTGACGGAAGCGCCTCCATGCGCTTTTATCCCGAAAAGTGGGACTATGCAGCGGCCTTTGCTGCGTCTATGGCCTACATAGCGCTGAACAATTCCGATTTGGTAAATATCTTTGTGGCCGATGGGGGCGCCGTTGATAAATGCACCGGACTGTCCTCAAAACAGTCGTTCCCAAAGGCCGTCGCTTTTCTTGAAAAGGAGAATAAGGGCGGCAAAACCGAGCTTAACAGGTCGGTCAAGTCACTTGCGGGCGAAAGGCTTGGCGAAGGCATTGCCCTTATCGTATCGGACTTTTTCTCCGAGGACGGCTATGACTCCGCCGTAAAGCTTTTAAGGAGCAAAAAGCAGGCCGTCAATATGGTGCAGATTTTGGACAGCAGGGAAAGCGTGCCTGAGGACAGGGGCAATGTCAAGCTGATTGACAGCGAGACAAAGGCTGCCAGGGAGCTGGAGCTGACCCCTGAGATACTTGACAGATACGCCAAGGCCCTTGTATCCTTCAGGGCCGAAATGAAGGAGTTTGCAATAAGAAACGAGGCCGGCTTCTATGCCTTTGATAATAAAACCGCGTTAATCGCGGCAATAGGTGAGATATTGAGATAGCGGAAAGGAGAATACATTTGTATTCTCCTTTTTATTCGCCCATATCCTTTTTGCTGTCTATTTCCTGCGCGTATAAAAGCGCGTTGATTGTGTTAAGTACATAGGTCTGATTGTTTATCGACAGCTTTTCAATTTGGCTGTGTATTTCACTTGTGGTTTTATTATTTTCGGACATAAACTCACCTCCTATTTTTTGCCTTTATAGATGATATAAAATTTAGATTAGTGCTATCATTATAATTGATATAATTGGTTGTTTAAATGAAGTAATAGTAGGTAAATTTTTGAATTATTAATTGTAATATGTTAAAATTAAGAAAACTATTGTAAGCATTAGAGTTTAGATATATGGTTTATCATTCTCATTTATGAGATACAGTATATGCTAAGATAACAAATAAAAGGTGATAAAATGAAGTTTGCAGAAAAATTAAAATTAATAAGAAATATTAATAAGCAGTCGCAGGAGGAGTTTGCAAAAAATATAGGTATATCACGAAGCTATTTAAACAACTTGGAACATGATAACGCAAAACCTACGCCGGTGTTTATTAATTGCGTGTCTTTAACCTATAAGGTGGATAAGGAATGGCTGTTAGACGACAGCGACAATGACATTGTCCCATTAAAGGAAAATGAAGATATTGTTCCGCTTATAATGGCTGGCTACAAAAAGCTTGACGACAGTTATAAAAAATTTGTGGAAAATCAAATAAAAGAATTGCTGGAAATTCAGGAAAAAAACGAGAATAAATGACATAAATAGGTGTGGTTATAGTGAATAGGCCAGACCGATTGACGTAATATATGTTAAAATGAAAAACAAGAGGTGATTTAAATGAAATTTGCGGATAAATTGAAAATGATTAGAGCAAACGCAGACTTATCTCAAGACCAGCTTGCACGTATACTTGGAATTTCAAGAAGCCATTTAAACGAGCTTGAAAATAACAGGACAGAACCAAGGCCGGTTCTTATCAACTGTATGTCGCTGATGTTTGAAATAGACAAGGAATGGCTTCTGAATGACGAAAGCGGTGATATTAAGCCTCTAAATAAAACTGTAAGCTTAATATCCCTGATTGACGCCGGATATGAAAAACTTGGGGACAGTTATAAAAAATTTGTGGAAAAACAGGTTAAAGAGTTGTTGGAGCTTCAGGAAGAAAACGAGAAAAATCAGAACTAATTAGTTTTTTATAAATAGGAATTGTGTTTAAGCGGGGGAGGGGCTTCGGGCTTCGCAACACTGAGATGCCCCTCCCCCATAAGTACACCAAAACGGATTTTGTAAACACATACCAAAGTATACAAAGCACCGTTGGGGGTTCTAAGGCTTACACTGAGGTTGTCCCCCTCGCAAAGAGCCCTTCCACGCATATACGAAAATTGAAGTTTGCATTCAAAAAGAGCCGGATTTCTCCGGCTCTTTGTTATTTCTTTGCAATTTTCTCGGCTTCCTTCTTCGGGTCTGCCTTTGTGAAAAGGGATATCTTGTCCCTCCATGATTTCTTCTTCTTGTTCTCAAGATTAACTCCGACCACATTTACAAGATAAAGCCCGCTGAGCTCAACCTTGACCGTCTTTTTGGGTACAATTACGTCATATACGTTTTTATCGGTAATAAGAGTAACTATCTGGGGGCCAACCTTAGCCTTAATCATGCACATCTTGCGCCTTTTGGCCGAACCCTCAAGCTGGTCGAATACCTGCTTGCTCAAATCCTTTTCCGTCGGCTTATCGTATTTTTTATCGATAACATATATGGAGGCAATCTGCTTGTTGGCCTTAATAAAGTCCTGTGCCTCGATAGTCTTCTTATAATTTTTGCTGCTCAGCCTGTAGATGACAAAAATTACGATTGCCAGTACAACGGCTACAATGATAAATATGTCGCTTGCGCTCACTGTAAATCCACTCCTCTAATTTAGTGCAATGAAAATTCCGCCCGAATTTTGCATACTCTTTATTTTACCATTTATTAAGCGTTTAGGAAATAGTAAATATCAAACTAAAATTAAAAAATTTTAATGAATATTTTTGCCAAACTCTATGGAAATATAGTATAATATATTCTTAAGCAATTTGCAACAGCAATAAATTAAGGAGGACGGGGCATGTCGGTAGTACAAATCTTACAGATAATAGCCATCGTAATATTCATAGCAAACGTGGCCTTGGCGGCCCTGACCATTTTTTTTGAACACAGAAATCCGGCCAGCACATGGGCGTGGCTTATGGTCATAACGTTTGTGCCGATTATCGGGTTCCTATGCTACCTCATTTTCGGCAGAGAGGGCAAAAAAGAGGAGATGTTTAAAAACAAGGCCGAAAACGACTACGTTACATATTACGGCTACCTCAGCGAGATGGATAAATACAGCATAATGATAGGCGCCCAGAAAAAGGCCATTGAGGGCAGGATTGACATCATCGACAGCAGGCATCTTAACGACCTTGCATATCTTCATATTAACGGCGGAAGCTGCATAACATACGACAATACGGTTAAATCCTATTTTGAGGGCGAAACTAAGTTTGACGACCTTGTCAATGACATAAGAAATGCTGAGTCCTTCATCCACATGGAGTATTATATTTTGCGGAATGACTCACTTGGACGGCGTATTGTGTCCGAGCTTGCAAAAAAGGCCGGGCAGGGCGTGGAGGTCAGGCTGCTTTACGATGGCATGGGCAACCAGATGCTTTCGGGCGCTTTCTTTAAGGAGCTTACAGAGGCCGGAGGAAAGGTGGCTATATTCCTCCCTCCCTTCATCACAAGGCTGAATTACCGTGACCATAGGAAAATTACCGTTATTGACGGCAAAATCGGCTATGTGGGCGGCCTTAATATCGGCGACGAATATCTGGGCAAGGTTGAACGCTATGGCAAATGGCGTGATACTCACCTTCGTATTGAGGGCGATGCCGTCGACCAGCTCCAGCTCAGGTTCATAATGGACTGGAACTTCGTTTTTGATAATGAAATCGAGCTTTTGGATAAATATTTCCCGGCTGACAAAAACTGTTCGGGTAAGGTTAAAATGCAGATTGTTTCCAGCGGGCCCGACACCAAGCAGCAGAATATCAGAAACGGCTATTTTAAAATGATGAACGAGGCCGAGAAGAACATTTATATCACAACGCCGTATTTTGTGCCGGACGACGGTATTTTTTCGGCGCTTAAGGTGGCCGCGCTTTCGGGTATTGACGTAAGGATAATTATTCCCGCCAATCCCGACCATCCCTTTGTGTACTGGGCCAGCATGTCCTACCTTGGGGAGCTGCTTGAGGCCGGGGTAAAATGCTATGAGTACAACGAAGGCTTTGTACACAGTAAAACCGTTTATGTGGATGGCTTTGTAACGTCCGTTGGCACAGCTAATATGGATATTAGAAGCTTTGATTTGAATTTCGAGGTAAACGCATTTATATACGACAGGGAAATTGCCGCCGAGCATGAGGCGCAGTTCTTAAAGGACATTGAAAACTGCACTGAAATTACAAAAGAATGGTATGAAAAGCGCTCTGGATGGTTTCAGGTTAAGGAGGCCATTTCAAGGCTTATTTCACCAATGCTATAACAACAGGAGGATAAAATGGACGCACCTTATATCAGAAATATAACAGTAAGCTCATATGAGACAGACATGAATTCCAGGGTGACTATCCAAAGCATAGTAAAATATTTTATGGAGTCCGCCATCGAGCATTCCGAGGACGCGGGCTATTCAATTGAAAGGCTGACGGCCGCAAACAGGGGCTGGGTTGTGCTTAACTGGGTAATAAGGATGTATGATTATCCGAAGTTCAGGGAGAGGCTTAAAATGTCAACATGGGCAAAGCCCGGAAATAACCTCCAAGCCACAAGATATTTTGTAGTGGAAAACGAAAAGGGCGTAACCGTTGCCGAGGCAGCGTCGCGCTGGGCTTTTTTGGATTTAATAAACAGGCACCCCACAAGATTTCCGCTTGAAATGGAGGAGGCTTACTGCTATGATAGACAGGCGCCCTTTGACCCGGGCAGGTTTAAGCTCCCGGCGGAAAAAGGGGAATGCCTGATTTCCGAAAGGAAACTGACAGTAAGGAGAAGTGAAACCGACACTAACGGCCATACAAACAACACACGGTATGTGGAATGGGCGGTTGACGATGTGCCCGACGATATTTATGTGAATTATAAGGCCGATGAAATAAGGGTGCTCTACCGCAAGGAATGCCGCGCGGGAGACGAGGTAACAGTAAAAACATATTTGGAAAACGCCGGTGACGGTATAGAAATTATTACAGCCATGACTGACAGGGACGGTAATGTCCTGTGCAAAATGTCAACGCTGTGGAGCAGAAAATAACCGCCCCGGACATACGGAGGTATTTAATGGATTCTGATTTTGGTTGTTCAGTGATGGACAAAAAGGCCCTGCTTACGGGCTTTAAAAACTTTGAGTTGAAAGATAAAAATTTAATAGACAGCTATACAAAGCCGTGGGATTTGGACTGCTCGGACTTATCCTTCGCTAACCTTTTTATTTGGGGCGCGGACGGCAAAATGCAGTATACAATCGATGAGGACGTTCTTTACATCAAGCTTAATTTCAAGAGCTTTCCTGAATTTTTCTGGCCCCCGATACCTAAAAAGGGGACTAAATTCGAGTACAGGAAGCTTGTTTGCAGGGTTTTTGACTACCTTGAACATAAAAATATTGTTCCCGTAATAAGAAACGTGTGGGAGCCCTTCAAGGAGATTTTGGAAAGCACCTGTCCGGAACTTGATATTGAGCCGGCTGAAATAGCATGGGACTATGTTTATTCCAGGGAGAAGCTTGCGACCCTTAAGGGTAAGAAGCTGCATGGCAAAAGAAATCACATAAATAAGTTCATGCAGGAGAACCCCGGCTGGGAGTATAAGAAGCTTTCGCCTGATATGTATGACGAGTGCATAGCCGTATATGACGGCTGGAAGGAGAGCAAGGACCTTTCCGAGACGGAATTTGCCAATGAAAGGCGTTCAGTAGTGCTTGCCCTTACTAATATGCAAAGCCTTGGCCTGACGGGCGGCGCTATTCTTCTGGACGGCAAAATAAAGGCGTTCACAATCGGCGAGAGGCTTAATAAAAGGGTTCAGCTTATACACATAGAAAAGGCGGACAGTGAGATTAACGGCCTTTTCCCTATGATTAACCAGCAGTATGTAATCAATGAGTGCCAGGACGTGGAATTTATTAACCGCGAGGAGGATATGGGCGTCGAAGGCATGAGAAAGGCAAAAAGGAGCTACTACCCGGACTTTATGGTCAAAAAATATTTTGCCGCAAAGGGCAGGCTTACACAGGAGGAAATGAACGAGGAGTAAACCTTAGCCTCTACAAAGTGAAAAATGAGCAATTGGGTAGGGGCGTTACAAAATGTGGATAAGTACGCCGTAGGACGGCTAAATC
>CAUHBX010000024.1 GCA_959604475.1 uncultured Eubacteriales bacterium | reverse complement strand
GACAACAGGCCTTTTAGCTTTAAAGTTATCGCATATTCCCTGTGCATCCTCATAACACTCCGGTTTCATAATAACAACCTGCTGTGTAGCCTGGCTGCTTTTGAAATCAACAACCTGGGGCTGTGTCTGACTTCTTCTTGAAGATCTTGCCGCAGAATAATCAACGCTTTCTCTTGTTTCCCTTTCGCGCTGGCTTACTTCCCTTTTCTCTCTTGTATGTGGGCGGTATTCCTCTATTTCTTCATCATCATCTTCATAATCGTCATAATCGTCCTCATATTCATCGTCATAAGGTCCTGCTATAAAATCTTTAATTTTGTCTACAAATTTTGCCACAGCCATTTCCTCCTAAATTTTATGGTTAAATTATTTTTGGCTCTTATTTATTATAATTTCTGCTTCCGAATATTCCTGTGCCTACCCTTACAATAGTAGCGCCTTCCTCAACGGCGGTTATGTAATCTCCGGTCATTCCCATAGATAAAATATCCATGGTTATATTATTAATTTTTTTTGCATTAATGTCAACCAATAATTGCTTCATATTCCGAAAATAAACCCTGTTTTCTTCTCCATTTTCGACAAACGGGGCAACGGTCATAAGTCCTCTAACCCTGATATTTCCAAGGTTTGCTAATTCCCTGATAAACTCCTCGGCCTGTTCAGGCAAAATGCCAAACTTCGACTCTTCCCTGGCCATGTTTATCTCAACAAGCACATCTGCAGTAATTTCGTGTTTTTTAGCCTGTTTATCAATCTCCTCAGCAAGCTTAAGGCTTTCAAGTGAATGTATAAGCTTAACCTTGTCTATTATATATTTAACTTTATTTGTCTGTAAATGTCCTATTAGATGCCACTTAACATCAGGCCCCATTGGCTCGTATTTTTCCATTATTTCCTGTACCCTGTTCTCTCCAAGCTCATCAAGCCCACATTCAACAGCAGCCTTGATTTTTGGAACTTCAACAGTCTTTGACACTGCAAGTAAGAGAACATCTTTGGGTTCACGTCCTGAACGTCTTGCAGCTTCATCTATATTGGCACGTATTTCCTTAATATTTTCAGCTATATATCCATAGTCGTCCATTAAAATCACTCCTTTACAGGCATACTTAGCCTTCATACTATCGAATTAAGCTTTATGCTTTAGTATATCTCGTCTCCTTCATTAACTTCGGAGGCATTTGTAATTATTTTATCGTAAGCCTTAAGAGAAGAGGCCGCCGCGTCAACTATTGTATACTGGCTGTTTTGTCCAAGAACGCTTATTCCCGCAAATTTAGCGTATGCTCCATTTGCAGTCAGCACCCCAACTTTTGTGGATACCTCGCTGAGCTTGTATTCAACCGCACTTTCGCCTGTACCGTTTAACACTATATCTCCTATTTTAAGAGCATCAAAATCCTGTCTGATATACGCAAACTTTTCATCGGCGCTCTCAACTGTTACCTTAACAAGCTCATCGCTGCCGTTGGTCCTTTTAACAACGCTTTTTCCACTTAGGCTTTCAACTATGCAGCCTGATGGTATTTTTATAAATGTCTTTTCCAATATTGCAGTATTAGGTATTTTAAGGCCTTCATACGTGCTGTCAGTGATGTAAAACTCTATGGTCCTGACACTCATAAAATCCTGAAGGTTTTTATTTGTCTTAAAAATCACATATGTTTTTGAGTCTCCGGCCGTCATGGAATTAATAGTTACATCTACCGACGTTTCACTTTTTCCTGAAACAGCCCTTATTTTCTTCGCATCTCCAACCGTCCATTCGGAAGCTATAGAATTATCAATATAGGCACCGATATACCAATTGCTGTTTCTTATTATTTTAAAGACAGGATTTCCCGCTTCAACAGCAGTTGTTTTAGAAAGATATGTAATAGCATACGAAGCCCTTATATCCTTTTCAGTTATATCGGACATGGTATCCGGAGTAAACTTTTCCTCGTATCCGTCATAAGAAAGTACCAAAATACCGCTTTGTGCAGCAGCAAGGTTTTCTGTACTGTTTGTTAACTGTGTCTGATATGTTCTTCTTTGTGAAGCAAGGGAATCTGAGCTTTCGCTGTTTTCGTTAACCCATATGTCTGTTCTTATATTCATCTGTGTTTGAATAGCATTTCTCATTGTATACACGCTGTTGTAATTCTGGGCGGCAATGCCTGTCTGCCCGGAAATCACAGCCGCTGAAATGCTGTTTTCAGCACGGGTTATATCATCTTTATATTTTGATATATCGACACGGTTTTTCTGTGTCTCAATAATGCTTTCATCAATAGTCTGAAGCCTGTCCTCTGCCTTTTGTGCTGTTTCGCTTTCTCTTACAGTACATACGACCGCGTTCTTTTTAACCTTATCTCCTTCAACATAATTGAATGTAGGTTCTCCGCCCTTCGCAGTGTTTACGACGTATTCGTCCCTTATGATTATTCCCTCAAAGGCATTAGGAATATCTATTGTACCATAATCAACTGTCTCAATTCCTATAGTTGTTCCTCCAGATGCAAAATCTATTGTATATTTAACAAGGTAAACCAATATAATAGCATAGGGGAGCCCTTACGCCTTCTCTTTTTAGGGCTTTTAGCTTTCGGCATATTATCATAGCCGTTTGTCTGACGGGGAATGCCGTTACCCTTGCGTTTTACACCGCTATTCTTTTTACGCTGTGCCATAGGTCACTCTCCCATACTCTTAACATCTGATTTACAAAGTTTAATTATACTGCATTTCCTTCATTTAGTAAACAATTTTGTAATACAAAAACCCTTATAGATACTTAAAAGAATCTGTATTTTAAAATAATAGAACACCACAATACAAAAAAGCCGATAAAACTAATATTTTATCGGCCTATTAAATACATTTATTGTTTTCTTTCCAATTCAAGGGAATCCAGGTCAAATATGCTTATAGCATCTATACTGTTCTTTTCCTTAGACAGCTTTCCATATTTATCCACCTGGCTCACATCTTTAGGTCCGTGGGATAGCGACGCAGCGCCCCCTATGCATCCAAGCTTGCATGCCATTCCCTCAATGAAATTGGCGTCAAGCCTTCCTGCCTTTGCAAGCCTGAGTATTTTTGTACATGCATCCAATCCGTCGACTGCCACAGGCTTAAAATCTATATCAAGCTTTTCATGCTCCACAACCTGTTTTACAGCTTCGGCAACTCCGCCGCTCCTGGCAAAAATCCTTCCGAAGAAAGAAGCATTGTCTAGAGCGCTGTCCTCGCAC
This sequence comes from uncultured Eubacteriales bacterium, assembly GCA_959604475.1. Taxonomy (GTDB): domain Bacteria; phylum Bacillota; class Clostridia; order Lachnospirales; family Anaerotignaceae; genus Metalachnospira. The sequence continues at coordinate 6,085 of CAUHBX010000024.1, read as the reverse complement.
TCCTCAAGATTTATATTCATAGCGTCAAGCATAGCCGCGAGCTCCTCAAATGTTATAACAAGGTCGACCGCATCCTTAAGGTCATCCTTCTTTATTTCCATTTTCTTGGCAGTACACGGTCCTATAAACACAATTTTTGCGTTCTCGTCCATGCTTTTAACAAGCCTGGCAGCGGCAATCATGGGCGAAACCGTATTAGAAACATGTCCCATCAAATCAGGAAACGCTTTGCTGACATAATCGACAAAAGCCGGACAGCAACTTGTAGTTTTCCACTTCATTTCCTCAGCCGTTTCAGCAAACTCATGTGCTTCATGGAACGAAACTATATCGGCCCCAAGAGCAGCCTCTACAGCGTGAAAAAATCCTATTTTTTCAATTCCTGATATAACCTGCTCTATTCTCGCATTTGTAAACTGCGAAGAAACAGCGGGGGCTATTATTGCGTAAACCTTGTATTTTGTATTATTCTCGGATTCCTTTAAGAGTTTGAGCACGTCAAGTACAAAAGGCTTGTCTACAATCGCTCCGAATGGGCACATATGAACGCATGCCCCGCATGATACGCATTTACTGTCGTCAATGTAAGCCTTCCTGTCTTCGTCAATTTTTATAGCGCCGATTTCGCATGAGCGTATGCACGGGCGCTGAACATCGCTTATTGCATTATATGGGCAGGCGTCATGGCATCTGCCGCACTCAATACACTTTTCCTGGTTTATGTAGGCATGGTGGTTAACTATAAATATAGCGTCCTTAGGACATACCTCATGGCATTTATGCGCCAGGCATCCCCGGCACGCCTCCGTTACCATAAAACGGTTTACAGGGCACTCATCACATGCGTCATGAAGAATATTAATAACGTTTGTACCCTTTAAAGGCTCTATGGCATTTTTAGCCCTTTCCTTAATTATATGCCTCTCTTTATAAATACAGCAACGCGTCACAGGCTTAGGCCCGGGTACCAGCTTTTCAGCAATTTCATCAAGGGAGCTGTCCAGTGTACCGTTTATAAAACGCTCGGTTATCTCTTTGTTTACAAGATATTTAGTAAATTGAACATTGCTTTCAAATTTTTTAATATTCATATATCTATACCTCAACAGTAGTATTCAATCAGATGTACACAGTTTCTACATCCTTTCCCATTTTCTCAAGCAAAAGTGTAAGCTCGTTCATCTGATTTATTTTATAGGTAAAATCCATTTTAAACGCAAGGTCCTGGTGTGCAGGGTTTATCGCGGTTCCCTGATATATTTTAACGCTGTCGCAGTCTTCTATTAAAAGCCTTGCCAGCATAGACGCCGCATTTTTTTAATGCAGCCTTTTTTATATTTTGGGATTGTTATCAGGTTTTACATATTCCCTTAAAATATCTATAGCCTTAGACAGTGTTATAACGCCTTCAGTTACAAGTTCTACCCCTTTTATTTTAGCCACAGGCGGTATATCCATTGTCATTGTTTCCATATCAAAATCCATTTCAGTATCAAGCAGTCTTGCCGCTATCTGTGCCGTAGTACCTCCGCAAACTACAACCTTTTCTCCGGAACGCAGTACCTTATCAAATACGGCCGTATCATTTTTTCTGTCTCTCGGAGGCCCGAAAAACAAGTTAATTACCTGCTGCTCCTTTATTTTAACCGCAAGGACAGATGTATCGTCACCAGGCTCCCCCTCATAAAGTTCACTGCAGCAGTTAAGTATGTTCTTAACAACCTTCTTGGTAGATGCGGATTCCTTTGACAATTCCCTGAGATATGAATTAACATTAACCCATTCCCAGCCTAAATCAAGCGAGTGTCCAACGCCTGCATGTACAACCCCATCGCTTACAACTACAAGCATTGTATCTTTATCCATCTTAAAGCGGCTTTCGTATATATTTTTATCGCCTATTACTTTAAGTGTTTTCTCAATTGGGATGTCCTGCCCGTTTTTATGAAGAAATATTGACGGATTGTCAAATTCGGCGGCATAAGCATCTCCGTCTCTGTATATTTTTATCAGAGTAAATGTGGAATACGCTAAATGCCTCTGTCGGCATACAGGCAGAGTATGGACGATGGTATCTATAGTCTCCTCCAGAGTAGAGCCTTCACGAAGCATCGTTATGGCAATTTTAGAAGTTAGAGTTGAAAGTATATTAGCCTTTACACCGCTTCCAAGTCCGTCAGCAAGCACAAAAATTTTGCTGTCCTTAAGGTTTGCCTGCTGTATGCAGTCTCCGCAGAGTTCCTCACAGTATTTTTTTAAGCTGTTGTATGAAGCATCTATAAAATACAATGTTACTCACCCTCTTCAAGAACTACCTTTTTAAGCTTATTAAGCGCCACCTTTGTCTCAGCGGTTGTCTCACCCAAAAGAGACGCTATTTCCTGCGCTACCATCATCTGCTTGTCAATAATTCTTTGGGTAACGTCAACTGTGTTTAATTTAAGCTTTTCAAGCTCGGCTCGCCTTTTTTCAGCCTCTGTAATATCCTGTATTGTGGTCATAAATTCTCCTTCATCTTTCATATACATGATATTCATCAGCCCTGTATATCCAAATTTTTCAATATTAATCTTTTCACCTACTATATCATTTCCAGATTCGTAAACCTGCATATAGAATTTTTCAGGTATGAATTCCGATACCGGCATTCCGACGGCATCATCTGCTTTGATATTTGAAATACGTTCTGCAGCGGGGTTAATCCTTATTATCTTTAAATCCATATCACATATGATTATGGCATTTCTTGCCGCCATAAATATGGCGCTGGTCATAGTTTCCGCCCTGCGTTTCATATATGGCATGCACATATCAACCTGTGCCATTCCACAAAGGACAGCCACAGCCTTGTCGCGGCAGGAGTTATATCCGCAAGCACCGCAGTCCAGCTCGTCAGCGCGGCTGTTCTTTCCCATTTTAATAAGAGTTTCTTTTATTTCTTCATCACTGAACAGTGAATTTTTAATTTCCATAGGGCTGAATTCAGCGTCAAATTTTACGCCTGACCAATTTATAATTTCGTCATTTTCTTCTCCGCCCATAAGTTTTTTGCGTTCATCAACATGACTCCTGAGTTTTTGCAGGCTCAGGAACATATTTGAGTTTTTTCCATGCATAAACGGCCCGTTCAGGCATGAGCCGTGGCACATTGCTATATCCGCCACCGTCCTGTCGAGTATTCCGTCCTTCATGGCTTCCAGAAGTTCCCTTGTCTGTTCTGCACCGTCAATAGAGACAAGGCTGTAATTCAAGCTATTAGCCTTGACTATCAACCTGTCGCAGGTTTTTCCAGGCATGGCATAATTTTTTCTTTCGCTTCCGGACAACACATCCGGAAGCAGAGGCTCCAGACTGGTATAGTCAATAAATCCTACCTTCATCATTCTAAGCGCCTCTGAAAAGCTGATAGCCGCATCAAGACAGGTTTTGTCCGAATCCAGGGTTTCATATCTCCTACTGAGACAAGGCCCTACATAAACCGTATAGCTTTCCGGTTGTGAATGTTTAATAAGCTTTGCCAAAGCAACCGAAGGGGATACCACAGGTATTATGTACTTCACAAGTTCAGGATAATATTTGCATATATACAAATATACGGACGGACAGCCTGCTGTTATCATATATTTCAGATTTCTGTGTTCCTCCATATATTCCATCTGTTCCTCCGTTATTTTTGCTGTACTGGCCGCTATTTCCTGAACCGTATCAAAGCCGAGCTTCTTTAATCCGGCAACAAATTTCTCAGGCTCGTCAAACATAGCAAGATATGACGAATCCAAAATAGCCGTGACCTTTGTGCCGTCCTTAAGCCTGTCCGAAACATTTGCATAATCATTGTCCACATTCCTGACATGTTTAGGACAGACAACAAAGCATTGCCCGCAGGCAATGCATTTCTCCATATCTATCTCGGCTTTGCCGCTTTGAAAACGAATGGCTTTGACAGGGCAATACCTGATGCACTTATAGCAGTTCTTACAGTTATCGCTCTTCAAATCAAACATTCTTATCATAATCAGATATTCTCCTTTATAACAGAGTTATAAAACTCCTCTGCTGTTGCAGGCTGAAGCGAATACATATTGTCGTTATACGTTACAGCCACTGCTCCTTCACAGTTTCCAAGACAGAAAGACGCCTTAACGTTAACCTTATCTGAATTTCCGTCCCTCTCTATAGATTTTTTAAGAATATTTATAATCTCATAAGAGCCCTTTAAATGACATGCGCTTCCGATACATACCTTTATAGTTTTCATCAGAAAGACCTCCTTATTTATTTTTAAGCTACAGCTTATATTATAACAAATATGCATTGGTTGTCAAAGGTTTGCAGGCAGTTAATACTTACAATTAAAAAAACACAAAAAGTTGTTGTTTAATTTAAATTGAAGTCGATTTATGGTATTATTTAATCGTATATTTTATAAATGCAAAGGAGAATTTAGTATGAGCCTTATATCAGAGTTTAAGGAATTTGCCTCAAGGGGCAACGTAACGGATATGGCTGTCGGCATTATAGTTGGTTCTGCCTTCACAAGCATAGTAAATTCGCTTGTAAACGATATTATTATGCCTGTTGTCGGAAATTTTACCGGAGGCCTGGATTACAGTTCATGGTTTATTGCCCTTGACGGCAACAAATATACTTCTTTTGAGGAGGCTTCAAAGGCAACCGCTGTTTTAAGCTACGGTAATTTTATATCCGCGGTCATTAATTTTTTAATTGTCGCCTTTGTTTTATTTATGGTTATCAGAACAATTAACAAGCTGAAAAAGCCGGCTCCTCCCGCTGCGTCAGCTCCTGCGACAAAAATATGTCCATTCTGCAAAAGTGAAATATCTATAGTTGCCACAAGATGTCCTCATTGTACATCAGAATTAAAATAAGCCGTTAAACGGCTTATTTTTTTACGAGATAAAAGCAGTTGCCGGCGCTGCATCAATTCTATTTTTACAGGATTTATATTTGGTATAAGACAGAGCTATTAAAAAAGTTTAAAATGCAACCTAAAGTTGCGTTTTGGTTGGTAGCCCATAAGTTTAAAAGGTGGTATTATCAGCATAAGAGATTAATTTAACACGAGGGGCTGACCTAAATGACTACCGGGGAAAAAATCAAAAAATATCGTAAAGAACATAAAATGACGCAGGAATATCTAGCTGAAAGAATGGATATTACAAGACAGGCAATCTCTAAGTGGGAAAGCAATGCTTCACTGCCGAATATGGAAAATCTTATTGAGCTGTCCAATATATTTGACATTCCATTATCTGAGCTTACTGGCACAAGGGATGAATCCAATCCAGATAGTATAGCAATTCTTACAGGAATCAGAAAATCCTTTATTAAAAAATTATTTGTTGCTGCTGCATTAACAGCCCTTGCTGCAGTTCTAGTTTATGTAGTGTATTTTAATAAAAATTTTAAAGCCGAACCTACTATAAATGATAAATACAGAATAAACTTCAACGGATATTCAGGATATTTAGATGAATGCATAGGCTGTGATTTAAGTACATATTTCACATCAACAGACTATGATAACGATGGGCTTGTTGACAGGGTATATAAAAAGTTAAATTCCAATGACAGCTGCTCCTTTGAAATTGAATTTGGAAACGGCAGTGTTCTGGATATTGGAGGCAACTTACCGGATTCAGGATTTCCGTATATATTAAGCTGCGATTTCACAAATGACGGCAAAACTGATATTGTATTCGGTATTTCCCATGATGACAGCACCGACCCTCAGGCTTATGGCGAAGTACTGTTTTTTATGAAAGCAGACGGCGGATATGAACGTCTGAACCTCCCGGGAAATGACGGCGGCTCATATAATAATTTAATTTCCTTTAATTATGAAAAGGCAGCAAACAATCTGCTTAGGGTTATTTGCAATTATACAGGCTTTGAAACAACATTAAAAATAGATAAGGATGTATGGGAATATTATCAATATGACGATACCTTTGTTGGAAAAGAATCGGAGCAGTGCATTTATCGTGTTAATGCCAAGCAGTCCTATGACGGTTCCATTAGCCTTTTAGGTGAAATACGGTTAGTGGATAAGTGGTCAGCGGGC
>CAUHBX010000023.1 GCA_959604475.1 uncultured Eubacteriales bacterium | reverse complement strand
GTTACAATCAAAATGCTTTGTGACGGCCTAGACATCTCTATTACAGAATTTTTTGATACCGATGTTTTCAGAAATCTTGAACAGGAAATAAAATAACCGCCGAAATGGTTTTCAGCGGTTATTTTTTATATATAAGAAACTAATTTTATTATAAGCTCTGCTAATTTCTCGCTCATATCAGGTCTGGCGCTTTTTAGAAACGTTCTTAACTCTGACACGGCCGTTTCTGCCGTATACAGCATTGTGTTTGTTCCTCCTACCCCTTCTGTCCCAATTGCCATATCCGCACATGCAGCTACGCCCAACGCTAATTCCTTCGACAGCGCGGCTACTCCATAAGAGAATTTATATCCCATTGAAGCCACGCCCGCCGCTATATACCCGATACTTACCACTCCCATGGAAAACAGCCCTAAAGCCATAATTCCAAAGCATAAAAGGCCAACTCCCAATATAGCCAGTGTAAGCAAACCGGCAGCTATCACTCCGATACTTATAATGCCTGCGGAAAAAATACCGACGCTCACAACGCCGGTAGCTACATCGCCGACAGCAAGTATTCCCCTTGCATGTCTCAGCTTTCGTCTGTAAAAGCCCCATCTGTATCGAAAGCCTGAAATATTTATGCTCACAAGCGGCAGGCCGAAAAGCTTTGTCCTGCTTTCATAAAAATACCCGCTATCCCCGCCTGTAATTTCTCGTATACCTTCAGCTAACCCCCTCAGCTCGCCATCTATATTCGTACTTTCTTTATCCGAACCCTTTAGAAGGAAATCAATGCTTACCCCATAAAATTCCGACAGCTCTATAAGCTTTGATATTTCTGGCATTGACGAACCGCTTTCCCATTTGCTGATGGCCTGTCTCGAAACCCCCATCTCATTGGCCAGCTGCTCCTGGGACATTCCCCTTTTCTTTCTTAAAGCAATTAGATTTTCGTATAATTCCATGTTGTCACCTCTTTGAATTTGTATTCCCATTTTACAAAACAAACCGGACTATTACAAGAAACCAGCAGATTGAATATTGTCAACCAACGGTTGCATTGCCTGTTTATCAAGGTTTTCTAACTATTTTATCATACGGTGCTACTATTATCTATCAAATAAATTTGGCATGTCGAAATTCCACTAAACTTTAAACATCGGATAAATTTTAGTAAAAGTTTAGTAAAAACTGTTGCATGCACATACTTTACAATCTATAATTGAATTAATAAAGAGGCCGGTAATTTTTAAATGAAAGGATGGTGAAAAAATTGGCGACAATTAAAGATGTGGCGCAGGCGGCGCAGGTTTCCTCCGCAACGGTTTCCAGGGTGCTGAACCATGACGAAGGAATATCCGTTACCGCCGAGGTGCGTATGAAAATTTTCCGTGCCGCCCACGACCTTGGCTATATACCGCCGAAGCAAAGGAAGGCCGCTAAAGGGAAGCGGGTGCTTACTATCGGCGTTGCCGACTGGCGTATTATAAGGCATGACAGGCCCAACGTACGCCTCTCCTCCCTAACCTGCCTTATACAGATGATGACGGACCAGTATGACGTTAAATTTATCCGCCTCCAGTTCGGACAGGCTGAGCAGGTCGACGGAGTTATTGCCTTTGGCAGCTTTACTGAAGAGGAAATGTCCTTCCTGCGTTCACTGGCCTATTCCATCGTATTCGTTAATTCCGGTCAGACCGATTACGAGTATGACCAGGTTCAGGTGGACTTTAACCGCGGCCTTAAGCAGATGGCTGAATACCTGCTTGATAACAAGCGTTACACAAGCATCGGTTATATAGGTGGGCTTTATGAAAACGGAAACGTCCGTATCGGCTACAACCGCCTGGAAGGGCTTAAAAATATACTTGAGGAACGTGCACAGTATAACCCCGAATATTTCCATGTCGGGGAGATAAGCCGTGAAAGCGGCTACAATATGGCTGTTAGCGCCGCGCATAACGGCGGCCTGGCAGAAGCAATGCTGCTTGGCAGCGACGAGGTTGCCGAGGGCGCCCTTGACGCCTTCCGCGCGCTTGGCCTTCGTATACCCAAGGATGTGGCCGTAATAATATATCAGGACATTCAAACTCTTGAAACCAAATGGCCGACGGGAACCTGCATTGAAATGTTCCCCGATTACGTCTGGCAGAACGCCATAGAGCTGCTTTTGGACCGTATCAGCCAAAAGCGTTCCCAAGCTGTTACAATGACGGTGCCTACCCACATAAAAATAGGCGATACAGCTTAAAAAAGCCTTTAAGGGCAAACCCCTTAAATATAAAAACATTATTAACAAGACAAAATGGAGGATGTTAAAATGAAAAAATCTATTTCTCTTCTGCTTACCGGGGCAGTGTGCGCTTCTATGCTCGCAGGCTGCGGAAATAGCACATCAAACAATCAGTCCCAGACATCTGAGACAGGAAACCAGGCTATTGAAAAGCTTACTGTTTCCTTTGTTCCATCACGTGAGCCCGAGGAAATTATCACAGCTACAGAGCCTTTAAAGGAAATGCTTAAGAGCGAGCTTGCTAAGGAAGGCTATGATATCGGCGAGGTTGATATCACAGTAGGTACAAGCTATGAGGCTGTAGGCGAGGCCCTTTCGGCGGGAACAGCCGATGTGGGACTTATCCCCGGAGGCACATATGTGCTTTATGACGACGGCTGCGACGTACTTCTCACAGCTACAAGAGACGGCCTTTCAATCGACTCTGACATCGCTAAGGACTGGAACGACCAGGCCCCTACAGAAGCAAGCGAAAATCAGGCTACAAGCTACCGCGCGCTTATGATTGCAGGTCCTTCCGAAAAGGGAAAGGAGCTTGCCGCTAAAATCAACAACGGCGAGGAGCTTACTTGGGAGGACATTGACAGCGCTAACTGGAGCATAATGAATTCTTCATCACCCGCCGGCTATATTTACCCTTCACTCTGGCTTCAGGAAAACTTTGGAAAGAGTATTCTTGACCTTTCACATGCAGTTCAGTCAGACTCATACGGCAGCGCGTTTGCACGTCTTGCGTCAGGACAGATAGACGTACTTTGCACATATGCGGACGGACGCCGTGACTATGACGAAAAATGGAACACAGAATACAACATGGCTAACTCAATCTGGGACGACACAGCAGTTATCGGTGTTACAGCTCCTATTTACAATGACACAATCAGCGTAAGCAAAACATCCCCTATAATGGACGATGCTTTTAAAACAGCCCTTGCAAATGCGTTCATCAGCATCGGCAACACTGAAGAGGGTAAGGCTGTTATCGCTATCTACAGCCATAACGGCTACCAGCTTGCACAGTCTTCTGACTATGACAACGAGCGTGCGGCACAGAAAATGATTCAGGAATTAAACAGCGCAGCTTAAGGCAATAATATAAGTGAAACAACAGATGGGGACCTATGCCTGTCCCGTAACAGGACAGGCATTAGCTCTCCATTTTTTTAAGTCAGTTAAGAGGAGAACGCCATGATTGAATTTAAAAACGTATCTAAAAGATACCCAAATGGTTTTGAAGCTCTCAAAAATATCAACCTTAATATCGAGCAGGGCGAGTTTATCGCCATTATAGGGCTATCAGGCGCAGGCAAATCAACGCTTATCCGTACAATAAACCGTATGCACGATATTACGGAGGGCACTCTCGTTGTTGATGGGACAGACGTCATGTCGCTTCACGGGAAGGCGCTGCGTACATTCAGGCGCCATATAGGAATGATATTCCAGTCCTTTAACCTTATAACAAGGACTACCGTAATTAAAAACGTACTTACAGCCTTTGTTCCAGACCTTCCATGGTGGAGGGCTACCTTCGGCGTGTTCAGCAAGGATGAAAAAATCTCCGCGCTTGAAGCTTTGGATAAGGTGGGGATACTTGACAAGGCTTACGTGCGCGCGGACCAGCTTTCAGGCGGACAGCAGCAGCGTGTCGCACTGGCGCGCACCCTTGCGCGGAATCCCCAGATAATACTTGCGGACGAGCCCGTTGCCTCCCTCGACCCTGTAACAGCCAAGCAGGTAATGGACGACTTTAAAAGAATAAACCGAGATATGAACATAACGGTTTTAATCAACATCCACCACGTTGATTTGGCCCTCCAGTACGCAAAGCGCGTTATAGGCATACGCGCAGGTGAAATTGTGTATGACGGAAGCGCCGAAAATGTAACGCAGGAGGTTCTTGACGCAATTTATCAGGGTAAAGAACAGGAGGCGGTTTAATGAGCCTGTATGATAAAATCTTCCCGCCCAAAACAATAACAATTCCAAACGGAAAATCCATCAAAAAGCCCAGCTCACGTGCGCCTGTTGCAGCTGTTGTAATTATTGCACTCACAATTTTATCAGTTAATATAACGGGCTTTAACTTCAAGGTAATAGCTCAGAGGGGAAGCCAGTTTTTCGTTATTTTAGGGCAGATGTTCCCTCCCAGATGGGAATACATGCCGCAGGTATGGAAGCCGCTTTTTGACACAATAAAAATGTCTCTGCTCGGCTCGGCCATCGGTTCAGTGGCCGTTGTGCCATTTGCCATGCTTGCATCTACAAACGTTATAAAAAACAAGGTAGTAATATCGGTAATGCGGGTGCTTTTAAGCATACTGCGAACGCTTCCTACCCTTGTTACCGCACTTATAGCAACTTACGTATTCGGCCTTGGAACCCTTGCTGGTACAACAGCCATAGCCGTATTTACATTCGCTTACATTGGTAAAATTCTTTACGAGGAAATAGAAACCGTAGACATGGGGCCCTTTGAGGCCATGGAGGCAATGGGCGCCACAAAGGTAAGGGCCTTTGTAAGCTCTATTGTCCCTCAGGTTCTGCCTTCATATCTTTCAAACTGCCTTTTCTGCTTTGAGGGAAATGTGCGCTATGCTGCTATTTTAGGCTATGTAGGCGCAGGCGGGCTTGGGCTTCTGCTCAACGAAAAAATCGGCTGGAGGGAGTATTCCAGCGTTGGAATGATACTTATAGCCCTGTTCGTTACGGTATTCATTATAGAAACTATAAGCCGCGCCGCCAGAAAGCGGCTTGTATAGGAGGGCGCAGACATGAACGAAAAAATATTAAAGGCCTATGAAAAGCGCCCTAAAAACTGGATTGCTCAAATAATAATAGTACTTATTGTCCTTTTTCTGCTGGTTTGGAGCGGCTCCGCAATTGACTCCACCGGCGGAGCGCAAAACGGCGGAAAAATCGCGCTGAACATACTTTCCGGCATTGTCCACCCTGACACGGGTCTGCTTTTTAATATTACAAAGCAGGGTGTGCCCTACCTTCTCCTTGAGACTGTTTGCATAGCCTTTCTTGGTACGGTAGTAGGCGCATTTTTGGCTATTCCGCTGTCATTTATATCGGCCTCTAATCTTGTGCCGAGGCCGATTGCCTTTATCGGACGTATTATAATCATGGCTGTACGTACTGTGCCGGCCTTTGTATACGGCCTTATGTTCATCAGGGTGACGGGACCCGGCGCATTTGCCGGCCTGCTTACAATGTCGCTGTGCTCCATTGGCATGGTCAGCAAAATGTATATTGAGGCCATTGAAGATTTGGACGTGCGGGTGCTGGAATCCCTTGACGCGGCAGGCTGTACGACATGGCACAAAATAAGGTACGGCATACTTCCGCAGCTTATGCCAAACTTTGCCTCAACAGCAATTTACCGTTTTGATATAAATCTGAGAGACGCCACAGTACTTGGCCTTGTAGGCGCAGGCGGAATCGGCGCTCCCCTTATCTTCGCAATGAACAGCTACCGATGGAACGAAGCAGGCGCAATACTTGTCGGGCTTGTAATACTAGTGCTCATAGTTGAGTGGATATCTACCAAAATACGCGTTAAGCTGGCTAGGGGGTAAGATACTTGAATTTTAAAATTTATTTTACTACGGATATGCACGGCCATGTATTTCCCGTTGACTACGGAAACAACAAGCCCAGCTGCTCCGGAATTTTAAATTTGGCAAGGCAGTATGATAAAGACGGAAATACTCTTATAATTGACGGTGGTGATATTCTGCAGGGCACCCCTTTTTCACAGTATTATATAGAAAACCCTTCGTCCTATCCTTTAAACCCAATGTCTGAGGCTATGAACGCCGCGGGCTATGATTATATAACCCTTGGAAACCATGATTTTAATTATGGCTATGACACACTTAAAAACTATCTGAAAGCGCTGAACGCCAAATGCGTCTGCGCTAATGTGGAGGATTTAAAGGGGGAGCTTGGAATAATTCCCTATACTGTTCATTTGCTTGAAAATGGCCTTCGTATTGGGATAACAGGAATTGTTACGGATTTTGTTAATGTCTGGGAGCAGCAGGAGCATCTTGAGTTTATAAAGGTGCACGACTCTTTTGAGTACGCGGCCAAAATGTGCAAAGAGCTGAAGGATAAATGCGATATTTCGGTATGTATTTACCACGGCGGCTTTGAGAGGGATTTGGGGACTGGAAGGATACTGACTGACAGCAGGGAAAATATTGCGTGGCAGATGTGCCGGGAGCTGGATTATGACATTCTGCTGACAGGCCATCAGCATATGCCGATTAAAGACATAACAATATGCGGCACGCATGCAGTACAGACGGAGGCCAACGCAGGCCAGTACGCCAGGCTTGACGCGGTATATGGTAATTCCGGCCTGTCCGTTAAATCCGCTCTTGTCCCGGCAGGGAGTGAACATTGCCCCGAGCCCTATAACAGGCTCCTTCCCCTTGAAGAAAAGGTGCAGAGCTGGCTTGACCAGCCTGTCGGCACAATGGAAGAGGCCATTGCGCCCGAGGGCAAGCTTGAGGCGGCGCTGTACGGCAGTAAGGTCGCGGCGCTGTTCAACGCCGTACAGCTGGAAGCAACAGGAGCCGATTTCTCATGTACAAGCCTTGGAAACGACCCTGTGGGCCTTTCATCTCCCGTAACTTACCGTGGAATTTCGGCCGCATACCTTTTCTCTAATACCCTTGTCGTGCTGGAGGTCAACGAAGACGTAATGAAAACGGCGCTTGAAAGGTGCGCCTCCTACTTTACCCTTATTAACGGACTGCCCCAGGTATCGGAGGAATTTTTAAAACCTAAAATTGAGCACTATAACTACGACTTTTTCAGCGGAATATCCTATGCCTTTGATTTACGCCGTCCTTTAGGGGACAGGGTGGTAAAGCTTTGCAAAAGCGATGGAACTCCCCTTGGAAACAAATCCTATAAGCTGTGTACAAGCAACTACCGCGCCACAGGCACTGGCGGCTATGATGTGCTTAAAAGCTGTCCTGTATTGTGGAGGGGCGGCACTGAAATGCCTGAGCTTGTATCACAGTATATTAAGAAATACAGTCCCCTTCCCCCTGTGAAGGGAATAGACATTAAAGTGGAATGGTAAATTATATGGACAGATTTGAAACAGCTAAAAATTTAATAGCAGCCGCAGGGGACAGGCTTAAAAAAGCAGTTCTCGGCGATGGGGACATACAGCTGAAAAACGGCCATCAGGATTTGGTCACACTCTGCGACAGGCAGACCGAGGAGTTTTTAAGGAAAAATATAACTGAGTTTTTTCCTAAGGATTCTATAATCGGCGAGGAATTTCCTGACAAAAACGGCTCAGAATATATTTGGTATATAGACCCGATAGACGGAACCTCAAATTTTGTAAGCCAGAAAAAGAACTACGCAATTTCCATTGCCTGTTATTGTAACGGAGTCCCGTCTTTTTCTCTTGTTCTTGACGTATCACAAAACGCCCTGTTCTCCGCCGCTTTGGGCAAAGGTGCATTTAAAAACGGAGTAAGGCTTCATACCTCTGAAACAAGTCAGATTGACCAGATGCTTTTTACAACGCCCGATGTGCTTTCGTCATTGCTCATTCCGCATAAAAGTATCGGCGGACTAAAACAGCTGGCTCAGGATGTGCGCTGTGTACGCTGTATGGGCTCAGTAGCCCTGGAAATGTGCCAGGTGGCCTGCGGAGAGGCTGATATATTTGCCGCCGTCCATTCCTCTCCCTGGGACCATAACGGTGCCCGTCTTATACTGACGGAGGCAGGAGGAGCAGTCAGCACCCTTGAGGGATGCACGCTTCCTTCCGACCGGCCAAGCACTGTGCTTGCGTGCTCAAGCGGGTATGTAATGCAGAATATAGTAAACCGATATATTAAAAGCTGAAATTGATGCTTTGACGTGCACAATATAACTTCCGTCTTGCCGCCTTTAAAGCTTGGTTGACATTTTCACCGCCAATATACAAGAAGTATGAAAAAAAGCGGCCTATGCCGCTTTTATAATTTCTTAGTCATTACTGCCATTTTGTTTTCGGTTCTCATTCCCTTTTTATTGTAAAAGCCCTCTGTTGCTTCTCCCTTTAGGGTGTTCAAGGTAATTTCTTTTACCCCCTTTTCTTTAAGCCTCTTTTCAAATTCCTCAAATATAGCGCTTCCAGTGCCGCCGCCCCGCTTTATAACGCAGAACTCCCTTATGTTAAATACCACTCCGTCATAGTACTGTTCAAAGCAGCCAAGTATCATACCTACAGGTTCAGTATTCTCATACGCTGCAATTCCATAGGCGGCCTCCCCGTCCATCATTTGTTCAAGCCTTTTACATGCTGTTTCAAAGCTCCATCTGTCGTTCCATGGCGGCGAGTTAAATGCCGCGATAAATACCGCTGTCAGTTCTTTAATGTCATTTCGCCCTATTTCCTTAAAATCCATTGTAAAGCTCCTCTTTCCTAGAAATTATATAGTCAATAAAGTACCGGCTGGCTATAGGCAGGACATTTTTATTCTTATAGGCCAGCGCTACAGTCCTTTCCAGCTTTGGGGTTATGCTTTTCACAACTATATTATGGTGGTGCCTGTTAAGCACCAGCGCTGAAAGCACCGATATACCCAAACCCTCCTCAACCATTGACATAATGGTGTAGTCATCAAACACAACATACTGGGTATTGGGCTCCAGAGAGTTGGCCCTGAAAAACTCCAGCGGCTCACTCAGTTCCCCCTCGTCCAGAAGTATGTACGGCTCCTTTGACAGTTCCTTAAGCGTTACGGCGTTTCTTTTGGCCATTTTATGGTTTACGGGAAGGACGGCAAGCATTTCATCACGCTTTAGGGCTACAGTGGTTAGACCCTCGGCCGCGTCCGGGTTTACAAAGCCGAAGTCAACACTGCCGTCCCTAATCCATCCGCTTATATTCGTATATTCCCCCTGCTGTAAATCAAAATGCACCGAAGGATACATTTCTTTAAATTCCTTCATCAGTCTCGGAAGCCAGTTGGACGATATACTGGCCAGCGTTCCAATACGTACAATTCCGCTTCCAAGCCCTCTCATCTCATTTCTTTTTTCCATTAGCTCACGGTGTGCATTATATACGTTTTTTATATACGGCAG
>CAUHBX010000022.1 GCA_959604475.1 uncultured Eubacteriales bacterium | reverse complement strand
GCTCCTTAGCCCTCTTTACAAGCTCTGTTATTTTAGCCGAGCCGTCCAATAGGCTGTATTCAGTATGCACGTGAAGATGCGTAAATTTTAGTTGTCCATTATCTGACATATATTCACCTCACTAATCACTACCATATTACGGTATATCAATTATAACACAAATATAAATATACACCAATTTTTTAACAAAATTTTTTCAAACTGTAACACCTCCAGACCGAACGGCATATTGTTTTATATCTGTTATTATGGGAGTGAGTGTATGTTAATTAATGGAGAAATAAATTTAAGAAGTGTTAGAAGAAACTACTATACAAATTCAAAAACCTTCCCGGAAAATTTAAGTTTATCAGAAACTGAGACAGGCAATTCTGACGTAGTAATAAAAATTGACGAAGTGACGCCTGCCGGAATCCCGCCTACCGAATACAACGAAAGCGCAGTCAGCTTCATAGAACCTGATGAAAGCGGCGGAGAAAGAAGAAGCGGAGTTATATATGAAAACAACCCTCCCGAAACGCCCAAAAATGTTTCAGAAACAACCATAAAAACCGAAACCACATCTCAACCGGCATCTCCTTACTCATATGTAAGATTTTTTAACTTGATTCCTGACAGCGGCAACGTTAATATATTTATTAATAGTGATAAAATTGCTGAAAATGTTGAGGCTGGAAAAGGTACCGAGTACGTTTCTTTACCCCCTGGAATTTATGATATTGAATTCTTTTCAGCCGACGGAAGCGACAGGCTTTTGTATAATTACAGGTTTAAGGCCCTTCCTGAAATGAGTTCGACTCTCGCTCTTTCCGGAAGCGGAAGTATATACTCTGTTTCAGATATAAGCGGTTCAGCCCCCAAATGCTTTTTTAATACTGCTTATCTGCGTTTTGCCCAGCTTTCTATGAACGCTCCAGCCATGGACGTATTTATAGACGGTATAGCTGTTATTGCAGGAATAACCTTTGGTGAGGTGTCGGCCTTTATCGGCGTTCCAAGCGGAGTACACAATGTAAAGCTTACGGCATCGGGAACCGGAATTATATTAATTAATGAATCTGAAAACTTCCCGGCAGGCTCTGTAAACAACATGCTTATTACGTCCAAAAACGGCGATAACTATACACTTACTATCATCTCGGACGGCAATGCCTGCTTATAATAAATAAAGCAGCCTAAAATCTGCTTGAAATAAGTTATTTACAGCGATTGCAGCATTTTGTCTGACATCAATCTGCCTTTTTCAACGAATAAAAATGCCGAAATTCAGGCATATAGACTCAATGAAAGGCTTCCCGAAAATTTATATGTGTGACATAATTAACAATTTAATAATGTTATTGCTTCAAAAGTTTGTTATTTTTTATTTTCTTTTACAAAATATAAAAAAATTCAAATTTTTGTTTAGAAATAATTCTACTAATTGTCGATTTATACCCATAATCATTGAAAAAATCAGCAAAAATACAATATACCAAATTGCTTGTAAGACAACAAAGTAATTTCTTTACTCTTGCGGTAAAGAAATTACTTTGTTATAATTTATATGTACGAATTTGCAAATTTTAACCAACTTACAATGGTAGATAAAATTAAGGAGGATATGCAAATGTCTAAAGTAATGAAAACTATGGACGGTAATGAAGCTGCTGCTTTCGCATCATATGCGTTTACAGAAGTTGCGGGTATTTTCCCCATAACACCGTCATCTCCAATGGCTGAACATACAGATGACTGGGCAGCCAACGGAAAGAAAAATATTTTTGGCCAGACTGTAAAAGTAATTGAAATGCAGTCAGAGGCAGGCGCAGCAGGTACTGTACACGGTTCACTTGCAGCAGGCGCTTTAACTACTACATACACAGCAAGCCAGGGACTTCTTCTTATGATCCCTAACATGTATAAGATTGCCGGAGAACTCCTTCCCGGTGTATTCCATGTAAGTGCCAGAGCTCTTGCAAGCCATGCCCTTTCTATTTTCGGTGACCATTCAGACGTTATGGCTTGCCGTCAGACAGGCTTTGCTATGCTTTGTTCAAACTCTGTTCAGGAAGTAATGGACTTAGGCACAGTTGCTCACCTTTCAGCAATCAAAGGAAGAGTTCCTTTTCTTCATTTCTTTGACGGATTCCGTACATCACACGAAATTCAGAAGGTTGAATGTATTGATTATGATGAGCTTTCAAAAATTGTTGATATGGATGCTGTAAACGCATTCAGAAGAAGAGCTCTCAACCCTGAGCATCCAGTATTAAGAGGTACAGCTCAGAACCCTGATATATTCTTCCAGGCAAGAGAAGCATGCAACCCTTACTATGAAAATATCGTAGGCGTTTGTGAAGACTACTTAAAAGAAATCAGCCGTATAACAGGCAGAGATTATAAATTATTCAACTATTACGGCGCACCCGATGCTGACAGAGTTATTATCGCTATGGGCTCCGCTTGTGAAACAATTGAAGAAACAATTGATTACCTTATGGCTAAAGGCGAGAAGGTTGGCCTTATTAAGGTTCATCTTTACAGACCTTTCTCAGTAGAGCATTTCCTTGGCGCAATTCCCAAGACTTGCAAGAAGATCGCTGTTCTTGACAGAACAAAGGAGCCCGGAGCACAGGGAGAGCCTTTATATCAGGACGTATGTACAGCACTCTTTGACAAGGCTGACAGGCCTCAAATCGTTGCAGGACGCTACGGCTTAGGCTCAAAAGATACTACACCCGCTCAGTTTATCGCTGTTTATGAAAACCTTAAAGCAGATGAACCCAAAAACCACTTTACAATCGGTATCGTTGACGACGTTACATTCCACTCACTTGAAGTTGGAGCACCTGTTGACGTAACAGAAGGCGACGGTACAATCCAGTGTAAATTCTGGGGTCTTGGTGCTGACGGTACAGTTGGTGCTAACAAAAACTCAATTAAAATCATTGGTGACCATACAGACAAATATGCTCAAGCATACTTTGACTATGACTCAAAAAAATCAGGCGGTATCACACAGTCACATCTTCGTTTTGGCGACAAGCCTATCCGCTCAACATATCTTGTAAACAAAGCTGACTTTGTTGCATGCCATAAACAGTCATACGTTCATATTTATGACAACATCCTTACAGACCTCAAAGACGGAGGTACTTTCCTTCTTAACACAGAATGGTCTGAGGAAGAGCTTGACAAGAATCTTCCCGCATCAATGAAGAAATACCTTGCTGAGCACAATATTAAATTCTATATCATCAATGGTACTGATATTGCAGCTAAAATTGGTCTTGGCAACAGAATCAACTCTGTTCTTCAGGCTGCATTCTTCAAGCTTGCAAACATCATTCCTATTGATGACGCTGTAGAGTATATGAAAGCCGCTATTAAAAAGACATACGGCAAAAAAGGCGATGATATCCTTAACATGAACTATGCTGCTGTTGACCAGGGTGTTTCAGGAGTTGTAGAAGTTAAGGTTCCCGCTGAATGGGCTAACGCAGTTGATGAAACAGTAGCTGCAGTTAAGGATGAGCCTAAATATGTTAAAACAATTGTTACAGCAGTAAACGGCCGTAAAGGTGACAGCCTTCCTGTAAGCGCATTCACCGGCATCGAAGATGGTACAACACCTCTTGGAACAGCTGCCTACGAAAAGAGAGGCGCTGCAGTAAACGTACCTGAATGGGATCCTGAAAAATGTATCCAGTGTAACCAGTGTTCATACGTATGCCCTCACGCTACGATACGTCCTTTCCTTCTTACAGCTGAGGAAGCTGAAAAAGCTCCCGCTGGATTCAAGATGACAGACGCTAAAGGCGGCGCAGCATTCGCAGGACTTAAGTTTGCTATGCAGGTTTCAGCTCTTGACTGTCTTGGATGCGGCAGCTGTGTAACAGTCTGCCCTGCTAAGGAAAAAGCAATCACAATGAAACCCCTTGCTACTCAGGAACATGAAGCTGCTAACTGGGATTACGCTATTGCACTTTCACATAAGGCAAATCCTATGGATAAATCTTCTGTTAAGGGAAGCCAGTTTGAACAGCCCTTACTTGAGTTCTCAGGAGCTTGTGCAGGCTGTGGTGAAACACCTTACGCTAAACTTATAACTCAGCTTTTCGGTGACAGGATGTATATTGCAAACGCTACAGGCTGTTCATCAATCTGGGGAGGTTCTGCACCTACATCACCTTTTACAACAAATAAAGAAGGCAAAGGTCCTGCATGGAGTAATTCACTCTTTGAGGATAACGCTGAGTTTGGCCTTGGTATGGCTATGGCTGTAAAACAGATGAGAACAGGCCTTAAAGAAAAACTTGAAACTCTTAAGCCTATGGCTTGTGATGAGCTTGCTGCTGCAATCGACAAATGGATTTCAACAATGAACCTTGGTGAGGAATCAAAGGCTGCTTCTAAGGAGCTTGTTGAAAAACTTGAGGGCTTCAAAACAGAAAACTCAGAAGCTAAGGTTATTATAGATTATGTACTTGAAAACAAAGACCAGCTTGTTAAGAAGAGCCAGTGGATTTTCGGCGGCGACGGCTGGGCATATGATATCGGCTACGGCGGAGTTGACCATGTTCTTGCTTCCGGCGAAGACGTTAACATCTTTGTATTTGATACAGAGGTTTACTCAAATACAGGCGGTCAGGCTTCCAAAGCTACTCCTGCCGGCGCAGTTGCACAGTTTGCAGCAAGCGGCAAGAGAGTAAAGAAAAAAGACCTTGGTATGATGGCTATGAGCTATGGTTATGTATATGTCGCACAGGTTGCTATGGGTGCAAACCAGGCACAGCTTGTTAAGGCTCTTAAAGAGGCCGAGGCATATCCCGGACCTTCACTTATTATAGCTTACGCTCCTTGTATCAACCATGGTATCAAGGGCGGCATGAGCGGAGCTCAGACAGAAATTAAGAAGGCTGTAGAATGTGGATACTGGCATATGTACAGATTTAACCCTCTTCTTAAAGAAGAAGGAAAGAATCCTTTCACACTTGACTCAAAGGATCCTACAGGTGACTTCCAGTCATTTATCAAGAATGAAGTACGTTATAGTTCACTTGTCAGAACATTCCCTGAAATTGCACAAGAACTCTTTGATAAGACAGAGCAGTATGCAAAAGAAAGACTTGAAAGCTACAAAAAGCTTGCAGGCGAATAATTATTAATACACTGCCCCTTCGGTATACCGAAGGGGCTTTATTATTTCTTAAATATTTATGAAGTTATGGGTCACATATTCTACTCTTATGTAAAAGTATGTTATACTAAAATCATAAATTCCAAAGGAGGAAATTAATATGAAGAAAATTTTATTGCTTACTGTGTGCTCTGCACTTTCACTATCAGTATTTTCAACCGGTTTTACTTTGAAAAACTCCGGTGAACAAAATCCGCTTAATGACCATGCAGTAATAGTCTCTACTCCGTCAGAAAAGGATGTTAAGTTTTCTGATAACCTTGCGCAGCACGGATATTCCCTTGTTAAACAGATGGATACACTTGCAAAATCTGATACTTACTGTAACGCTGTTTCAGTTTCTGATGAAATCAACAGTATAATTAAAAAAATCAGAGAGACTGATTACAACGCACCAAAGGCTGTATATAAAGCTGCTGTTCCATACGGAAATGCAACAGCGCTTTCAGGAGCATCAATTAAAGATTTCCCTGAAAATGTTAGGGATTTAGTCGAAAGCAAATTTGTCTCAACAATTGCTTCACAGATAAATGCTACAAACGGCGCTGAAACACTCGCAGCAACATCAGTTTTAACATCTTCTGATGTTTTGGCTGCTGAAGACGTTAAGGAAACAACTATCTATGTTTATGTCTTTGATGGCGGATGCTCTGCAATGGTTACTTTCATTCCCAACGAAGATAATCTTGTAACATCGTATGCAAGCTTTGTAAAATCGGAAGATTTATCAAAAGTAAAATCAGCAAATGAATTAAGTAAGTTTGTTGCCGATAACACTGATTTAAATTTGGAATTTACAGAGGTAAAATAAATTAATCCAGAAGAAATGCATATGTTTGGATATATAATAAAAAAACGAGGTGCCGCTTGACACCTCGTTTTTTATTTGCCCTCTGCTTTATTTTTATTTAATATTTCACTTAAAACTCCGTACATATAGCTTACGTCAACCGGCTTTGTAATAAAGCCGTTCATTCCTGCATCATATGCTGCATCTATATCCTCCTGAAACGAATTGGCCGTCATTGCTATTATAGGTATACTGCCGGCATCTTTTCTGCTAAGCGACCTTATCTCACGCGCAGCTTCCAGTCCATTCATTTCCGGCATTTGTATGTCCATCAAAATAGCCTGAAATTCCCCAAGCCCGCTTTCTTTAAATTTTGCAACAGCTTCTTTTCCGTTTCTCGCTAACACAGCTTTTGCTCCCTGTATCTCTAGAAGTTGAATGGCTATTTCTGCGTTTAGCTCATTATCCTCTGCAAGAAGGAGCTTTACGTTTTTAAAAAGTTCTGCAGAAGCTAAAGTTTCAGATTTATCAGCTTCACCACTATATGCCTTATTTCCAAAAGGCAGCGGGATAGTAAAATAAAATTCGCTTCCTTCATTTTTCTGGCTTATCACCTCAAGCTTTCCACCCATCAGCTCAACAATATTTTTGCTTATTGTCAGACCTAAGCCTGTTCCCTTAATTTGCATACTGCTTGAGCCAGCTTGGGTAAAAGCATCAAAAATAACTCTCTGTTCTTCCGGGGAGATGCCTATTCCGTTATCCGCTACAGAAAATTTTAAAGAGGACGACTCATTATCATATTTTTCTTCATCTATTTTCAGAAGAATAGTTCCTCCCGCCGGCGTAAACTTTATCGCATTAGATATAAGATTAGTAAGAACCTGTTTAAGCCTTATTTCATCACCAGTAAACTCGTCATGAATACTTGATACTTTAACTCTGAAATCAAGGTCTCTTCTTTGAGCCTCCGCTCCCATCATACTATTTAATCCATCAAGCATAGCCGACATAGAAAACGCTTCATTTGATATAGTCAGCATGCCGTTATCTATACGGCTCATATCAAGAATGTCATTAATAAGGCTTAAAAGGAAATGAGCTGAAACCCTAATTTTGGAGAGATTACTGCGTATGTCATCCGGTACATCCTTCATCATACTTGTTAAATCTGTCAAGCCAACAATCGCGTTCATTGGAGTTCTTATTTCGTGGCTCATACGTGATAAAAAAGCTCCTTTAGCCCTATTGTCGGCCTCCGCCTTTTCTAAATCATTTTGCATTCTGGCAGCATGTAATTTTGACTGAGTTACAATAAGTATTATTGCAACCACCAAAAGAAGCATAACTGACACAACTGTAATGACCATAACAGGATTAGTATATATTAAGTCTCTTAACGAAAAAGTAGACATACCTGTTGAAACCATGTTTCTGTTTATAATGTCAGCCTTTTCCTCACTAGATAAACTGTTAATAGTTTTGTTAAGTATTGTAAGAAGTTCGTTTTCTGTTGGAGTAGACAATGCAAAATTAATATTACTATCACTGTCAAATAACGATACCGGAACTGCATTTGATAAATAATTGCGTTGTATTTCCTGCTCCATACTGGATGTAAGTCCAAATGCAAAATCAACTTCTCCACGGTTTACTGCCGTGAGCATTTCTTTTACATTATCATAGTATTTTATTTCATCAGCCTGAATATTGCTAGGCAGCTGTCTGCCGTTAAGCACGGCACATGTCAGCCCTTCTCCCGGATAGCTTACATACTTATTCCTGACAACAATATCTGTCATTGTAACATATTCTTTTGTCAGTGCCAGTCCCTTATGCTGAGCTTCTTCCTCTGTACCTAAAAAGAAGCCTGTTATATCCGCCCTTCCTTCATTGACCATATCCAATGAATCCGCATACGTATCCGTATAAATGTATTCAAATTCAAGGCCTGAAAACTTTGATACCTTTTTTAAAAAGTCAAATACCATTCCTTTATATTCCTTAGTTTCGTTATCTTGACTGCAAAATGGATAAAAATCTTTTGCAACGGCCACTGTTACTGTTTTCTTCTGACTAATATACTCGATTTCATCATTGTTAAGGAAAACATCCGGTATTATGCTATCCGGAAAATTTCTTTCGTAGCATTCATCTGCAAAATTAGGATTTGAGTCCATTATTTTACCAAGTGCCATATTTAGTTCTTCTAAAAGCTCAGTGTTTCCAGGAGTGGTAACTATGTAATGCGGCTGTGAATTATAGGAAGCAACTGTACGAAATTTATTGTAGTAATTCTCAAAGTTATTTCCCAGCAGCAAATCTACTTCACTATTTTCCAAATATCCGTATAAGCTTCCATTTATAAGCTCGTCATACCCGTAAGATTTAATTTCACATTCAATGTTATTCATCTTAAGGTATTCTTTAAGCCTGCGAATATTTTCCTTTGCGTTTTCATATACTCCAATTGTTTTTCCGTTAATTCCTCTAGCATCATAGCTTTTAACACTGTAATCATTTCGTCTTGCGAGAAGAATGGCTTTACTGTACCCACAATTATAGTCTGGATAAGCAAAATACTTCTCAAAATCAGGAGAATAATAAGTTCCACCCATCAAATCGTATTCGCCATTAATAAAGCTATCTGTGACGTCTTCACTTGTTGTATCTATATATTCATATTCCCATCCGGTATATTTAGCAATTTCATTTAAATAGTCAACTATTAATCCATGTCTGTTTCCATATTCATCAATCTCAGTAAATCCCTCAACCTGAGGAAACGCGACTCTTATTATCTTCGGTTCATCATCCGCAAACGCTGTATACTGAAATACAGTAACCAGCAAAAGCATTGATAATACTGCAGCTAAACACCTCTTAATTCTTTCTGACTTTATCATAATTAGCACCCCATAAAGATATTGAACTTATTGTCGACTATTCAGTAATAACATAATTGATGACAATTAATACTATTATAAAGAATAACTCTATTTATTTCAACATTATAATGACTTGTAAGCGAAATAAGCTGTTTAAAGACTACATAACATTATTATTATGTATAAAAACCATTTGTTCTCTTTAAGCAGATAAGGCATATATAGCGAAAGTTGTTGCTCTACTTAACGTAAACTAACGGTAGAGCTGTCTAAACTTTATGAAAGTTGTGTCTATATCTGAAAAATGCTAAAATGAAATTATTATGGCACAATCTGCAGGAGGTAAAGAAGCAATGAAGAAAACACTTGGTATGATAATTACAGAGCTTAGAAAAGAAAAAGGTATGACACAGTTGGAATTAGCTGAAAAAATGAGAGTAACGGATAAGGCGATATCTAAATGGGAAAGGGATATATCTTGCCCTGACATTAATTCATTGCCTAATTTAGCCGAAATACTAGGTGTTTCTGTAGATGAACTTATGCAGTTTAAGAAGGAAGAGTCCGTTCCTCAAAAAAGTGCAAAGGAAATTATTAATATAGTTTTTAAGGCTGTC
>CAUHBX010000021.1 GCA_959604475.1 uncultured Eubacteriales bacterium | reverse complement strand
CGGATAAAGTAACAACAATCGATTTCAAAGATATAAGCAAATTAAGAAGATATGTTTCTGAGAGAGGAAAAATCCTTCCCAGAAGAATTACAGGTAACTGTGCAAAGCATCAGAGAGCTTTAACAACAGCTATCAAAAGAGCAAGACATATCGCTCTTATGCCTTATACACAGGATTGATAAGAAAAATCAAAGCCCAGAAACCATATGGTTTCTGGGCTTTTTATTTGTATATATACTTATTACTCATGTACTAATTCAACTATTTATAAAGCACATAAAACATAAATGTGAGGAGTGTATTTCCGGATTATTTGCTTTGTGAAATTTCTTTGATTTTATACATAAAATTACTGCTCCAGAACAATACTAATGTAAAATATTGAAAGGAGTAAATATTATGTCTAATTCTAATATTATCCAGGCACTTAAAGGTAGCCAGACTGAAGAAAATTTAATGAGGGCTTTTGCCGGTGAAAGCCAGGCAAGAAACCGCTATACATTCTCGGCTTCAAAGGCGAAGAAAAACAATCTTCATGTGGTGGAGGCAGTATTTATGTTTACTGCAAATCAGGAAAAAGAGCATGCTGAGGTTTTCTATGACTATCTTAAAGGAAGCGCCGGTACAACAATTTTTATTGACGGAGGCTATCCTGTAGATTTGTATGATGACGCCTACAGCCTTCTTGCTGCCGCTCAGCATAATGAGTATGAGGAGCATGATGATGTGTATAAAAATTTTGGAGACGTAGCAGAGCAGGAAGGATTTTCCCAGATTGCTCAGACATTCAGAAATATAGCTGCAATTGAAAAGACTCATGGGGACAGATTTGGATATTACGCACAGCTTATTAAAGAAAACAAGCTTTTTGTATCAGACGTAAGCACGGGATTTATTTGCCTTAACTGCGGATATGTATATACGGGAACTGAGGCACCTGCTAAATGCCCGGTATGCCAGCATGACAGAGGATATTTCATACGTGCTGAGCTTATGCCATATGGAAAATTTTAAATAAGATATTGTTCTATATTATAGTATATGATACTATAAAGTAAAAACAATAAGGGGGAGAATCTATGAAGCTTATAACTTATGTGTATGAAGGCAGAGAATGTGTCGGAGTACTGACTTCAAATGGGAAAGGGGTTTGCCCTATAACCTTCTTTACTTCTATGAATGAGCTGATTGAAAAAGCAAGTAAGGCCGATATGGATAGAATAGAGGAACTATCCAGAAATGAAAGCGGCTTGATAGAAATTAACAAGGTAAGGAAAAAATCTCCTATACCCTGCCCAAAGCAGGATGTTTTATGCTTAGGAATAAATTACACAGAGCATGCTAAAGAGTCGGAAAGCTTTGATAAAGAAGCTTTTGGAGGGGAAAGGCCCTGCGCTATATATTTTTCAAAAAGGGTAAACGAGTCTCCTGCGGACGGCGACGATATATGCGGACACTTTGATATAGTTGACAGCCTTGACTATGAGGCTGAGCTTGGGGTAATAATAGGAAAGGACGCGAAAAATGTTCCGCTTGAAGAAGTAAAGGATTACATATTCGGATATACAGTTATTAATGACGTGAGTGCAAGAAACATCCAGACGGCGCATAAACAGTGGTATTTCGGAAAAAGCCTTGACGGATTTACACCTATGGGGCCATGTATTGTAACTGCTGATGAGATAGCTTATCCTCCTGCGCTTAAAATAACCGCAGCTATTAATGGAGAGGTTAGACAGAACAGCACGACTGATTTGCTCATAACCGACATAGACCATATCATACATGAACTTAGTCAGGGAATGACACTGAAAGCCGGAACTGTAATAGCCACAGGCACACCATCGGGAGTTGGAATGGGAATGAACCCTCCATGTTTCCTTAAGGAAGGCGACATAGTTGAATGTGAGATAGAGAAAATAGGAAAGCTGACAAACCGGATAATAAAGTAAATAAAAAGGACTTCTTTTGAAGTCCTTTTTAAATTTTATTTTGTTCCCAGTAGGGGAGCAGCCTGTTTTTTAAATCGGCAAATTTGTTATAAAGTTTCTCATAATCAGATTTAAGTGATTTATTTGGCAAAAACTCGTCAGTTTCATTGACTGCATTTGCAGCCTTTATATTCATCGCTTCACAAAGCAGACGATATATGCCAAGTAATCCGAGTTCCTTCTCCTTAAACCTGTAAACAGGAACGCCAAGGCAGTCGCTTATCATCTGACATACGAATTCACTTTTTGAAGCGCCGCCGGCAATATAAAGAATATCGTCGCCCTTTGGCATCTCTTTGTAACAGTCAGCCATTGAAAGCACCATGCCCTCATAAGCAGCCCTTGCAAGATGATATTTCGTATGATGGGCCCTTATTCCATAATATCCTGCTGTTGAAGAGGAAAGTGAAAATGGAGCGCGTTCACCGTACAAATACGGATGCGCAATAACTCCGTTACAGCCGACAGGAATTTTTTTCATTTCAGATTCAATTTTTTCAAAGCTTTCGCTGGAAAGAAGTTCTCTTCGCATCCAATCAAGTGAAGAAGCTCCGCTTAGTGAAGCCATAAGACGTATATATGTTTCAGGCTCAGTATGACATAGTACGCTTCCTACAGTACACTTAGTCTGACGGGCTTCATTCTCATCAAGTACAACATAATTGCAGAGAGTGGTTCCGATAATGCTGCCCCTTTGGCCTCTTTTCATAAGTGAACAGCCTGTAGCTACAGCCAGCACATCTATAGCTCCTGTTATTACGGGTATTCCGGGGATAAGCCCTAGTTCTTCGGCTGTTTCTGGTTTTAAAGAGCCTATTACATCTCCGGAATGATTTATTTTGGGAAAGGCGCTTTTTTTATTTTCAATGCCCAAATACTCCAGCTGTTTTATAGAGATTTCTTTTGTATAGATATTTATAAGTGCCGTTGAGGCATCGGTATCATCTGTTGCCGTAACTCCCGTAAGCTTGTAATTTATCCAGTCTTTACAGTGAAATACTGTGCCGAGGCGCTCATAATTTTCAGGTTCATTTTCCCTTAGCCACTTGACCAGTACCGGTGCAGCGCCAGGAAATAGTGGGGTAGAGCTGTTATAAAGGCAGTTGGAATTTATATATTTGAAATCCATATTTACGCGGGTATCATTCCAAAGGATAGCATTTCTCAAAGGCTTTCCGTCGGTATCCAACATCCAAGCCCCATCTCCCTGCGCACATACGCCTAACGCTGCAATCTTTTTATCAGGATTGCGTTTGACAAGAGCAGTGATTACAGCTTTTGTTCTGCCCCATACATCCTCCATGTCCATTTCACAGGCACCTCCGAAGGGCATAATTACATTTGAATCTAAGCTCTCCATATCAATAAAGCGGCCGCTGCCTGCAACAACGGCCGCCTTTATTTTAGTGGTACCTGCGTCTACTGCTATAAAATATGTTTCAGGCCTTGACATGGCTGAAAGCCTTTTCAAGGTCAGCGATTACATCTGCGGGATCCTCAATACCAACGGAAATACGGATTAAACCATCAGGAATTCCCATAGCTTCTCTCTGCTCCTTAGGAATTTTTCCGTGTGTCATAGTTGCAGGCTGCTCAATGAGAGTATCCAAATCGCCTAAACTCTGTGTTATAAACTATAGCCTTTCCTGCGGCCATACCACCCTTAACAATAAAGGAAATCATGCCGCCGTAGCCTTTGCCGTCGGTTAGCTTTTTGCAAAGCTCATGGTGTGGATGGCTTTCAAGACCAGGGTAAAATACCTTTTCAACAAGAGGATTGGATTCAAGCCATTTTGCAATAACCATAGCGTTTTCGCAATGGGCTTTCATCCTCAATGGAAGCGTTTTAAGGCCTCTGAGCATAAGCCAGCAGCTGAATGGGCTGGGCACAGGTCCAAGCTCCTGATATATGGAGCTGCGGATTGGTTCCATAAACTCATGCGTTGAGCAGATTGTTCCTGCAATTAGGTCGCCATGTCCATTTATGTATTTTGTTGCGGAGTTAACTACTACGTCCGCGCCCATTTCAAGCGGCCTCATAAGATAAGGCGAGCAGAATGTGTTATCTATGAAGAAAAGTACGTTATGCTCTTTTGCCCATTTTCCTATACGGGGAATATCGCATACATCCATTGTCGGATTATAAATGCTTTCGGCATAGACAATTTTAGTATTATCCTTTAAAGCGGCTGTAAGATTTTCTTCCGTCATATCCTCAACAAATGTGATATCTATTTTCATTTCATCAAATATTTTGGTGAAGAGTCCATGCGTACCTCCATAGATTGTTTTTGCGCTTATGATATGGTCTCCCGGATGTACAACACTTAAAATGGCAAGTGATATTGCCGCCATACCGCTGGCGGTGATAAGAGCCTGCTCTCCGCCTTCCAGAAGGGCAAGTTTGTCCTGAAGGTCATTTTGTGTAGGGTTCCTGGAACGGCTGTAGGTGAAGATACCGTCCTTATCACCGGTGAGATAGCGTTCCATTTTTTCTTCTGTCCACGAATATGTGCTGGTTAAGAACATAGGAGCAACAAGGGCGCCTGTAACAGGGTCTCCATGCTGTCCTCCGTGCACAGCCTTAGTTGCAAAGCTTGCATTTTTAAAATCCATTTTAATTTACCTCCCTAAGAAGTTTAAATATTTTAAGAGCCGTTAGACTCCGACAGCCTTTAATTACCGTCGTTAATTTTTATAAGAACCTTGATGTGCTTCACAGGATTTTTAATAAGCTCCTCAAAGCCGTCCTCTACAAGGGTGTCAAGGGTAACCTCCTTTGTTATAAGCTCATCAACATTTATTTTTCCTTCTTTAATATAATCAAGCGCCGTGGCAATTTCATTTACATGCGCCTGTGAAGTGTATATAGTCCTTTCAGCCTCCTGCAAAGTATTCATATCAATTACGGGAGGTTTTTCAAATACCCCCATAACCATTATTTTTCCGCCGGGTTTTGTTATGGTTATAGCTTGATTAAGTGTAGGCTGAAGACCAACGCATTCGTATACTATGTCCGCCAAGTTGCCGTCAGTCCACTCTTCAACATAGGACTGTAAATTGCACTTTGACGAGTCGACATAAGTTCCGCCATGATTTTCTATAAGTTCTTTTCGGTCTTCTCCGATACCTGATACAAGAATTTTGCCTGCACCCGCCAACATTGCCCCAAAGAATGCGGAAAGGCCTATAATACCGGGGCCGATTACAACAACGCTTTTACCATTTATATCGCCAAGGAGATTTGTTGCATGTATTCCACAGGCAAGAGGTTCGGCAACAGCAGCATGTTTTTGACTTACGCCATCAGGAATTCTAAAAAGTTTGTCGGCATTTACGACAACATAATCGGCGAATGCACCATCATCTCCTACGCCAAGGAATCCCAAGCGGCTGCATATGTTGTATCGGCCGCTTTTGCAGGCCTCGCATTCGCCGCAGGTAAGACTGCCGTTGGCTGTTACCTTATCACCAACATTATAGCCGGTAACTCCGTCGCCAATTTCAACAATTTTTCCTGAAAATTCATGCCCTATAATTAACGGAGCAACCCTTCCGGTTAGACGGTGCGGCTTTTCAACAGGAATAAAATTGGGACCAACATATTCATGCCTGTCTGTTCCGCATATTCCTGCATAATCAACCTTTATTTTGACCTGCCCCTTTTTGGGAGTGGGTTCAGGCTTTTCTTCTATTCTTAAATCTTTATATCCGTGCCATACTGCCGCTTTCATATAAAGAAATCATCCTTTCTTATAGGTCAAACATTTTAGTGAAAAGGCTTGAAAGTATACGGCTTGGATTTCTGTCAAATTCCGTTGAAAATGAAATATCTTTCATTTTTGTTTCAATAAATTTATCCATGCCCTGCATGAATTTTACAGAAGCCTCAACCGCCGTGTCAGGATTATCTCTGTACGGATACATGTCTAATGAGTAATAGCCAGAATAATCAAGCCTTTTAAGCCAGTAGAAAAGCTCCATAAAATGAAGGTAATGTACGCTTCCAACAGGCATATCGTCATCGGCTATGAGATAGTTGTCATTGAAATGCAGGTGGAAAAGACGATTCTGGCTTATAAGCATTGAAGCTGTTTCAGCAGGATTTTCCCCGGCGTTAAGACTGTGGCCGATATCCATGCAGACGCCTACGTTCTTCCTTCCGGTGCACTGGCATATTGCAAGGGTTTTGCCGCCTGAGCTTGCCATACATTTAAGCCGCGGTTCGGACACCTTATATTCAATTCCAAGATTAATGTCGGGGTTGTGATCCGCACATTCCTGGAGTCCTTCAATAAGGTTATTCCATGCTTCAATATAGTCTGTCTGGAAAAAGTAGTCAAAGCCGTCCTGCCCAAGCCAAAGGCATACTGTCTTTGTGCCAATAGAAGCCGCAAAATCCATAGCCTTTTTTACCAGGGATACAGATTTATCGCGTACCTCCTTAACAGGGGAGGAAAAGGAGCCTGTTGCCCATTGCTTATCGCACACAAGCTCTACACCCATAGCGCAGATGCTCAAATTATATTTTTCTAAGAGAGGCTTGTATTCCTCGTAGTTGTATTCATTTATATCACCGGGATATGTGATTTCTATGGATGAAACACCGTTCTGATTTCCTATATGTTCAATTCTGTCTTTCAGCTCCATTTTAGGCTTATAGCCGTCGCCGACATAACGGTCGGTACCCATACCGTATGTCCAAACGCCTACACTAATAGGATTCATAGCAATACCTCCTTTTATTTGTATTCGTATTCTAGCTCCTCGCCGCAGAGAAAATGTTTTACATCGTCAACAAGCATTTTAGTATGATTTGTTATGGCGTCGTAAGTGGCTCCTGCTAAATGGGGAGTAGTAACTACGTTATTAAATTCAGTCAGGAAGGGATGGTTCTTGGCTATCGGTTCACTTTCGTAAACATCAAGGGCCGCGCCTGCTATTTTCTTGTTTCTGAGGGCCTCAATAAGCGCCTGTTCATCAATTACTGCGCCTCTTGAGGTATTAATAAAGTAAGCTGTAGGCTTCATTTTAGAAAACGCTTGGGCGTTAATAAGCCTTTCCGTTTCAGGTACATCCTTACAGTGAACCGTTATAATGTCGGCTTCGGAAATAACCTCATCAAATGATTTTAATGTGACATATTCTTCAACCATATCCTGCTTAAGGTATGGGTCGCTTACAATTACATTCATTCCAAAAGCGCGGCAGATAGCGCCGACTCTTCTGCCTATACTTCCATAACCGATAATACCGAGAGTATGTCCGTGCATCTGGAAACCCTTATATTCAACATATGGAGTATCCTTGCCTAAGGACCATGTGACGTCTCGACGTAACCCCTCTTTAATATTAACATCCAGTTTGTGGTCCGCTGTATGCTTTCCTTCATGAAGGTCTCTATAGGCCATAGGAATTTTTCTTGTAATGGAAAGCATAAGGGCAACGGTAAATTCTGCAGTACAGTCGCTGTTGCGGCCGGGAGCATAACTTAATTTAATCCCACGTTCCTTAGCGTGCGCAATATCAATGTTGACGGGTGTAGCTCTTGTGCAGACTACCATTTTTAGATTTTCAGAGGCATCCATTACTTCCTTTGTCACCGGGTCATAGCTGGTTATAAGAATATCCTTTCCCGGCATAAGCTCTATCATCTGTTCCTTTGTAAGGATTTTCTGGTCTTTATACCATCCGGCATATTCTATATCTAGTAAGCCGTCAAGCTCCTTTGCAATGGACTCATCAACTTCGGCAGTAAGCAAAGCTTTTAGTTTATCCATTTTAAAACCTCCGTTGAATTATTAGATTTCCTCGTGCTCTTCAGTTCTCTTTCCATAGTTTTTAAAGCGCTCGACCATTCTTTCCATTTCATCCTGTGGAAGAATTACGGGTTCGCCTATTCCCTTTGTTCTGTAATAAAGTTCGCAGCAGAATTCAATTTCTTCTGTAACAGAGAATGCTTCCGCAAGGTTTGCGCCGCCTGCAAGAAGACCGTGGTTTGCAAGGAGAACTGCTTTTCGTCCTTCCATTGCCTTAAATGCGTTTTTTGCGAGAGCGACTGTTCCATAGGTAGCGTAATCAGCGCAGCGTATATCTGTACCGCCGAAGGCTACGAGATAGTGGACTGCTGGAAGGTTCCAGCGAAGACATGATATTGTCGCAGCAAATGTAGTATGAGTATGTATCATTGCGTTAATGTCTGTCCTGTATTTATAAAAGATACGGTGCATGTCGCATTCGCTTGAAGGAACCGCTGTTCCGTCTACAATTTTTCCTGTCTGAATATCAATCAAAACGATTTGTTCCGGAGTAATTTCAAAGTAGTCGATACCGCTTGGGGTAATAGCCATAAGACCGCTTTCTCGGTCACAAACACTTAAGTTTCCGCCGGTACCCTTAGTAAGATGGTATTCTACTGCCTTTTTTCCGTATGCGATTATTTCCTCGCGGAGTTCTTGTAAAAGCATTTATAATCACCTGTCCTTATAGATTGTATTGTTTAGATATTTGTTTAGCTATATTCTTATCAATGATGACTGTATCGACGCAGCCGGTATGAATGGCGCCCAATACAGCAGCAGCTTTATTGACGCCTTGGGCAAGGATGACAACATTTGGAATAGCACCCAATGTCTCTTTGTCTATACCGACAATATTATCAAGAGGGTACCATGTGCCGTCCGCTTTAAAGGGGAGCATAGCTATATCGCCCACACAGCCTTCATTTATAAGTTTATTTAAAAAGTTCTGAGGAAAGAAACCTTCCTTATGCAGAGTTGAAGTATCGGAAAGTTCTCCGACGCCAAGTATCGCAAGGTCACATTCTTTCATTTTGCTGAATGTTTCCTGCACGGTATTCTCCTGTACTATAATCTCCCTTGCCTCGGCAGAATCCACAAAGGCGGGAGCGTATAAAATATGGTAAGCACAGTTAAGCTTTTTTGCTAAAAGTCTTGTTATTTCATCGGGCCTGACTATAGAAGAATGGCTGTTAAGCCCCCCGGCAAGCTGAACAACTGAGCTGTTTTTCAGTGTGTGCGGGTGTATTGCCTGTACAGTCTGACCAAGAGTTTCTCCCCAGGATAAGCCTATTATCTGATTATTATCGAATATAGCGTCAATCGTTTCGGCTGCTTTTCTGTAAAACTCATCTTTTGAATAACTGTCAGAGTTAATTATGCATACGCGTTTAAGATTAAAATGCTTTTCGATTGCATATTCAAGCTCTGCAAAATCTTCAGTCAGACCATTGATATTTATTTCGACTATTCCAAGGTCTATAAGAGAGCCAATTATCTGATTAACTTTTTGACGTGTATAACCAAGACGTTTAGCTATCTCGGCCTGAGTAAGGTTTCTCTTATAGTACCAATACGCTATCTTTACGAGATTCTCTCTTTCATTTTCCTTTAATTTAATTGTACTCATCCTAAATCATCCTCAAAAATGTTTTATTACATTTGTAAATTAAAA
Organism: uncultured Eubacteriales bacterium; assembly: GCA_959604475.1. GTDB lineage: Bacteria > Bacillota > Clostridia > Lachnospirales > Anaerotignaceae > Metalachnospira. The sequence continues at coordinate 59 of CAUHBX010000021.1, read as the reverse complement.
TAACATTTGTTACGAATTGATAATATCATTATATTTATCAAAAGTCAACAAAGCACTTG
>CAUHBX010000020.1 GCA_959604475.1 uncultured Eubacteriales bacterium | reverse complement strand
CTGGTATAAATCAAAGTTCTCAACCGTAAATATAGTAAACCTGTTGGTACTCCTGCTTGTTATTTCACCCGTTTTCTTTAGATTGCTCACAGCACGCCTTACCTGGCTGTATGTCAGTGATGTTTCCTCAGCTAGCTTTTTTACAGATGATATAAATGAGCCCCTGGTTATTATCGCTCCCTCTATCTTTGTATCCTTCCAGTAAGCCTTTAAAACCATATGGATAAAAACAACCTTTGTATTTGTGTTTTTGTACCATTCCCAGTCAAGAATTTTTCTGTAAACCTTTATATGTCCTGATGTCAAAGCACCTGCTCCTCCCGCCCCTTGACATTACCGATTATCGGATTAATTACTTTTCTCATGGCGCTTCCGCCCGCCTGAACTTTTTTCCCTGACAGTTCTTATTCTGCGCTTTTCCCGCCTCATATCAAAGGCATCATACGCAAAACACAGTATTAAGTACCAAAAAATAACCATCCCAAGAGCCGGGTCGTTATTTATACAGTAAACCGAACCGACTATTATAAGCACAATAAGGCCAAATTTTTCCGTCATAGCTCCGCCTCCTTAACATTTTGTTGGCTTTTAGTCAACTCATTGTGCAAAAAAAATTCTCTCCTTATCGCGCAGAGATGTAATTTCAAGCAGTCTGCAAAGCGTTTGTATCTCATTTGCATTAAAATGGCTGGAGTTGTTGATTTTCAGCGTAAGGCCATAGGGAGAAAGACCCATTTTATCAGCAATCCATCTCTTTTTCAATCCTGATTTAAAAATAATTTCATTTAAAAGCTTAGTATCGGTCATTTTAACTCCTCCTCTTTTGTTTCCTTTTTGTCTACAATCTTAGTATAGGCTATTGTAGACTATTTGTCAACCATAATTTTAAATACATTAAATAAATTTAGGATGTTGCACTTTGGAATTGCTGTGAAGTCTATTTGGCCCATATACTTGACATCTTTGCTAAGCAGGGTTATAAGTAAACAAAAGACTTATCCTACTTCATATATAAAGGGGTGGCTAAAATGACTAAAAAAAATACGCTGGAGGGCTTTGTAATTAATTCGGAAAAAACAAAACAGATTTATGAGAAGAACTCCTTTACAAAAATTTCAGACATTGTATATGATATTTTAGAGGACGGTATATTGTCATCGGCAATTGCGCCGGGTACAAAGCTGAACGCCTCAAAAATTGCTGAACAGCTAAGTATCAGCAACACTCCAGTCAGCAAGGCTATACAGCGTCTTAAGGATAACGGCCTTGTTACAGAGGCGTTCGGAGGCAATGGAAAATACAGAAACTTCAGTGTTTTTGATATAAGCAATAATTCAATTAACGATTTGTTTATAGCACGCTCGTCTATTGAAAGTACCGCGGCCTCAATCTGCGCGCAGCGGTCCGCGCTTATTGATATTGAGGAAATCAGGCGTTTAGCCGAAGCTTTTCAGCAGGTATGGTCCGATTATGTAAACGGCAGCCCCTCTGCCTCTGTGCTGGAAAGGGCGCAGGTTGATGAAGAATTTCACAGCCTTATAGTCCATTCCACAGGAAACAAGTATTTGATAGATATGTTTGAGACACTTCAAGGCACTCTCAGATATTTATCCATACGCACCAGCGAATTTGCAGAAACTAAAAGGAGCGGCGACGACCTGCTGATGATGGGTACGCAGCACATTGCAGTTTACAACGCTATAAAAATGGGAATACCTGACTTAGCTCGCTCCGCCATGGCGGAGCACCTTGGCTTTTGCAGATACCACTGTCTGCTTAACAGGGCCGGCAGCTGAAATGTATCGTAAATCAATGCGGGGCGCACAAAAATATGTGCGCCCCGCTGTTTATATAAAAGCTAGAGTTATCTAATTGTTTTTACTGCTGTGAAAGCTTCCAGTATTTTTCGTATCTGGCCGTACACTGCTCCTCAGCCTGTGCAAAGAGTATCTCGGCTGTTTCGGGGAAAGTACGTGCCAAGCCTGAGAATCGCACCTCTCCCATCATAAACTCCCTAAGCTTTCCGTTTGGAGCGCCGCTGTCAAGGATAAACGCCTTTTCACCCTTATCAGCGTTTTCAGGGATGTAACGGTACAGCGGCCAGTATCCGCAGTCAACCGCTTTCTTCTGTTCCTCCTGTGTCTTAGCCATGCCGGAGGCAATACCGTGATTAATACACGGAGCGTAGGCAATTATAACGGAAGGTCCCTTATGGGCCTCAGCCTCCTTAAAGGCCTTAATCATTTGTGCAGGATTAGCGCCCATCGCTACCTGCGCAACATATACGTTTCCGTAGCTCAACGCCAGCATGCCGAGGTCTTTTTTAGGAGTTCTCTTGCCGCTTGCGGCAAACTGAACGACAGCACCAAGCTGTGTTGCCTTGGAGGACTGCCCGCCTGTGTTTGCGTAGAGCTCGTTGTCAACAATAAGGACGTTTACATCGGCTCCTGAGGCAAGCACATGGTCAAGTCCGCCGTAGCCGATATCGTATGCCCAGCCGTCTCCTCCGTACATCCACATTGTTTTCTTTACAAGCTGGTCACTGTTGTCCTTAAGGAAGCTTACGTCTTCGCTTGTGTCGGCTGTATTATTCAATGCTTCTATTACCGCGTCCGAAAGTGCACGTGTAAGCTGTGAATCGTCTCCGTTGTCAAGCCACGCCTCAAGCGACAGCTTCAAAGCCGTATCGGCTGTCGTATCAGCAGCAGCCTGCGCGCGCCTCTTCACCTGCATTCTCTGCTGTTCTACCGAAAGGTACATTCCAAAAGAATACTCAGCGTTGTTTTCAAACAGTGAGTTTGAAAGGGCCGGTCCATGTCCTGCTGCGTCCTTTGCCAAAGGTATGGACGGAACAGACAAAAACATTGCCTGGGGACATCCTGTAGCGTTTGCTATATACATACGTGAACCAAAGAGCTGGGTCATAAGCTTCATATATGGCGTTTCTCCACAGCCTGCGCATGCGCCTGAGAACTCAACCAGCGGCTTTTCAAACTGGCTACCCCTTACGCTGAATTTATCAGCAGGCGTTTTCTTTTCTGAAAGAGACAGGCAGTAATCCCAGTTGTTCTGCTCCTTCATCTGGCTTTCTATCGGTTTCATTACAAGCGCCTTTTTCTTTGCGGGACACACGCTTACGCAGCTTCCGCAGCCCTGACAGTCAAGAGGGTCAACCTGAATTCTGAATGTATAGCCTTCCATTCCTTTACCGTTTACCTTCTTTGTTTCACAGCAGTCCGGCGCCTTTGAGTCCTCGTCGCCGTTAAACAGGAACGGGCGTATGGTCGCATGAGGGCATACCAGAGAGCACTGGTTGCAGCCTATACAGTTTTCGGCAATCCATTGGGGAACGCTGACGGCAATTCCGCGTTTCTCATATTTTGATGTCTCTACCTCCGTAACGCCGTCGGCGATAGGAAGGAACTTGCTGACAGGAATTTTATCGCCTTTCTGACGGTTAACCGGAATAAGTATATCCCTTATATATCTTGGAAGGTCAGTATCCTTATTATCGCAGCTGTCATCGGGCAGAGACTTCCATCCTTCCGGAACGTCCGCCTTCACAAGGGACTCAAGACCGCGGTCTACGGCGGCGTAGTTCATATTAAGCACCTTGTCTCCCTTTTTATAGTAGCTGTTTGTAATTGCTTCCTTCATATATTTTACGGCGCTGTCTATGTCAAGCACTCCTGAAAGCTTGAAGAATGCCGCCTGAAGCACTGTGTTGGTTCTGTTTCCAAGCCCAAGCTCCTGAGCTATATTAACTGCGTCTATAGTATAAAATTTAATGCCCTTTTCGGCTATTTCCCTTTTCACATGGTTAGGCAGATTTTTATCCAGCTCCTCGCCCTTCCAGATGGTGTTCAGAAGGAAGGTTCCGCCCGGCTTAATTTCCTTAACCATATCGTAAGAATGTATGTAGCTCTGGTTATGGCATGCAACAAAATCGGCCAATGTAACATAGTATGACGAGCGTATGGGCTCTTTGCCGAAACGGAGATGGCTCTTTGTAACGCCTCCTGATTTCTTTGAGTCGTACTCAAAATAAGCCTGAACGTACTGCTCGGTATTGTCTCCGATTATTTTAATGGAGTTTTTATTAGCGCCTACCGTACCGTCGGAGCCAAGTCCCCAGAACTTGCACTCTATTGTGCTTTCAGCCGCTGTGCTGATATTTTCGCCGACATCAAGTGAGCGGAATGTGACGTCATCCACAATACCTACTGTAAAGTGGTTTTTCTTCTCGCCCTTCATATTGTCAAATACCGCCTTCATCTGTGCCGGAGTAGTATCCTTAGAGCTGAGGCCGTAGCGCCCTGCAAGTATTTTTACATCCTTAATTCCGCACTCATTAAAAGCTGTGCATACGTCCTCAAAAAGAGGTTCCCCGATAGCGCCCGGCTCCTTTGTACGGTCTAAAACTGTAACAATTTCAGCCGTGTCCGGAAGCTGGGAAACAAGATGGCTTATAGAGAACGGACGGTAAAGGTGAACCTGTATCATACCGACCTTTTCACCCAAAGCGTTAAGGCGGTCAATTACCTCGCTGATTGTTCCGCATACGCTTCCCATAGCGATTATAATACGTTTGGCGTCCGGCGCCCCGTAGTAGTTGAAAAGCTTATAGTCACGTCCAGTCAAAGCACTTATCTCCTTCATGTAGTCCTCTAAAACTTCAGGTACCGCGTCATAGGTTTGATTGCAGGCCTCCCTATGCTGGAAATAGGTATCCGGATTAAGCACTGTGTGGCGTACCGTAGGATGCTCACTGTTTAGGGAATGGGCTTTAAAACGCTTAATGGCGTCCCAGTCAACTATTTTTGCCATATCTTCATATTCAAGAACCTCTATTTTCTGCAGCTCGTGTGAGGTGCGGAAGCCATCGAAGAAATGCTGGAAGGGAATACCTGCCCGTATTGCCGACAGGTGTGCGACAGCTCCCAAATCCATACATTCCTGGACGCTTGATGAAGCAAGCTGTGCAAAGCCAGTCTGCCTGCACGCCATTACATCCGAATGGTCTCCAAAAATTGAAAGCGCATGGGTCGATACGCTTCTTGCTGAAACATGCATAACACCGGGAAGCATCGAGCCAGCAATCCTGTACATCGGCGGTATCATCAGAAGCAGCCCCTGGGAAGCCGTATATGTAGTGGAAAGTGAGCCTGTATCAAGGGCGCCGTGCATAGCGCCGCAGGCACCCGCCTCCGACTCCATTTCTGTCAGCTTAACCGGCTGTCCGAAAAGATTTTTAACGCCGTTTGCAGCCCATTCGTCAACATGGTCCGCCATAGGGCTTGACGGCGTGATAGGGTAAATTGTAGCCACCTCTGTAAACGCATATGATATATATGCTGCGGCCTCGTTTCCGTCCATTGTTTTTAGAGTTTTCTGTTTGCTCATAGGTTTTCTCCTTTCATACACTTGCCTGCCAAAAGCCTAATAAACTTTCATGCATTATTTAAAGGCTAAATTTATCTTATTAATTCGTTTAAAGTCTAGCACAGAGTTTTTGTATTGTCTATATTGTCTAAAATATGCTTTTTTCAATTTAGTTTTTTATGAAAAAATTATATCTATATTCATATTAAATTTAATTAAAAAAAACGAAATTTTATAAAAACAGCATAAATTGTGCTCGCAAAAAAAATATTGTATTTTTTATGGACATTTTCTTTGGCTTTTGCTTATATTCCAATTAACCGTTGTCAAAACCGGTTTTGTCTATTATAATCGATTAGGGTTTACGCAAAAAATGTGCGTTTCAACGCATATCAAGGAAAGGAAAAATATCGGTATGAGTATATTGAATGTAGAAGACCTGTCTCACGGCTTTGGCGACCGGGCAATATTTAACCATGTCTCCTTCCGCCTCTTAAAGGGCGAGCATATCGGTCTGATAGGCGCAAACGGAGAGGGAAAATCCACCTTTATGAATATAATTACAGGAAAGCTCCAGCCAGATGAAGGGCGTATAGAATGGGCAAAAAATGTCCGGATAGGCTATCTTGACCAGCATACGGTACTGGAAAAAGGCATGACAATACGGCAGGCGCTGACTTCCGCTTTTGACTTTCTTCTTGAAATGGAAGCGGAGCTCAACCGTATTTACGATAAAATGGGAGAAGCCTCCCCCGAAGAGCTGGAAGCACTGATGGAAGAAGCCGGCACAATTCAAGACCTGCTTACCGTACACGACTTTTATATGATTGACGCTAAGGTAAATGAGGTAGCCAGAGCGCTTGGCCTTACAGATATAGGACTTGATAAGGACGTAACCGAGCTTTCCGGCGGACAGCGCACTAAAGTGCTTCTTGGAAAGCTCCTTTTGGAAAAGCCGGATATACTCCTGTTGGACGAGCCTACGAACTATCTGGACGCAGAACATATCGAATGGCTGAAGCGTTATCTTAATGAATATGAGAACGCTTTTATCCTTATTTCCCATGACATTCAGTTTTTAAACAGCGTTATTAACCTGATTTACCACATGGATAATCAGGAGCTGAACAGATACGTTGGGGATTATGATAAATTCCAGGAAGTCTACGCAATGAAAAAGGCCCAGCTTGAGGCGGCCTATAACAGGCAGCAGAAGGAAATCGCTGATTTGAAGGATTTTGTGGCAAGAAATAAGGCCCGCGTTTCCACAAGGAATATGGCTATGTCCCGTCAGAACAAGCTGGATAAAATGGACGTTATAGAACTGGCTGCTGAAAAGCCAAAGCCGGAATTTCTATTTAAAGAGGCACGTACGCCCGGGCGTTATATTTTTCAGACTTCTGACCTTGTAATCGGATATGACGAGCCGCTTTCCTCCCCTCTTAACTTGGAAATGGAGAGAGGAAGCAAAATTGCGCTTACCGGTGCAAACGGTATAGGAAAAACAACTCTTTTAAAAAGCATACTTGGCTTAATAAAGCCTCTGTCCGGTACGGTAACACAGGGCGATTACCTTGAAATAGGGTATTTTGAGCAGGAAATGCCGCAAAATATACAAACGACCTGCATTGAGGAAATATGGAATGAGTTTCCCGGCTTCTCGCAGTACGAGGTGCGCTCGGCTTTAGCAAAATGCGGCCTTACCACAAAGCATATTGAAAGCAAGGTTAAGGTTTTAAGCGGAGGCGAGCAGGCTAAGGTGCGTCTTTGCAAGCTTATTAACCGGGAAACCAACGTACTGCTTTTGGACGAACCGACAAACCATCTGGACGTTGACGCAAAGGATGAGCTAAAACGGGCGCTTAAGGCATACAAAGGCAGCATTCTTATGGTCTGCCACGAGCCTGAATTTTACGACGGCCTTGTTAACGACGTCTGGGACTGCTCAAAATGGACGACAAGGCTGATTTAAAACACAACATTTCAGTATATTAAAAACGCACACTCCGTTGAAATATGGATTGTGCGTTTTATTATTTCATGATACACGTACTGCATCAAATCTAAAAGAAAAAGCCTTGAAATCCAGTGAAATCAAGGCTAAAAAATGGAGCTGAGGAGAATCGAACTCCTGTCCGAAAACCCATCGGTAAAGACCTCTCCCATCACAGACTATCCTTTAAAATTCCCGTCCTCTGCCGCCGACAGTCAGGCTGCAGAATCAGGTAGCTTCATAGTTCTTTTTTTACCGCAAAGCTTAGGTAAAAAAGGTCCTCACAAAGTCGACGCCGGTTATCGGGACTGTGAGCAATCCCGGGCCGACGGGCCGCGCTTAGGCAGCCTGTAATTCTAAATTATTGTCGTTTCTTTTTTAAAAGGTTACGGCCTTGATACGCAGTTGACCGATACTGCGGATGGCTATCTCCACTTTCAAGACTCCCGTCGAAACCATTACAGCCCCGAAATATGCGCTATACCGAAAGGTTCCTGATTTTAAAATCTTTTTCAGCCTCTCTGCGCTGGTCGCTTTTAGCGATGCTCTGTCTTTTGTCGTAGAGCTTTTTGCCCTTGGCTATGCCGATATCCATTTTAACAAGTCCATGGTGGAAATATACTCTGAGCGGAACAACCGTATAACCGGTCGCCGTAACCGCAGCGGCAATCTTGTTAATCTCATGCTTATGCAAAAGAAGACGTCTTGTCCTAAGCGGCTCCTTATTGAATATATTCCCCTGCTCATACGGGCTGATGTGCATATTATAGATAAACGCCGAGCCGTTTTCAATCTTTATAAAGCTCTCCTTCAGACTGCACTTACCAAGACGCAGGCTTTTTACTTCCGTCCCTGCAAGGGATATACCGGCCTGAAAGGTTTCCTCGATAAAATAATCGTGGTAGGCCTTTTTATTCTGGGCTATCAGCCTTGAAGTTTTTTCCTTACCCATAACGCACACCTCCTTCTTATAACAGTGCTCATACATTATAGCATATTATATTAAAAACGCCAATTACAATTTTATTACAAAATAAGACTCATTGCATAATGCACCTAAATGATGTAAAATTTACACAAACAATAGGCAAGGAGAGTTAATATGAATTTACTGACTGTTGAAGGAATAACGAAAATCTTCGGCGATAAAAAAATATTTGACGGAATAACCTTTGGAATTGACTCCGGGGATAAAGCCGGTGTAATCGGTGTAAACGGAACCGGCAAGACTACGCTGCTGCGTATCGTTGCCGGCGAGGAAGCTCCTGACAGCGGACAGGTCGTAAAAATGAAGGGCCTAAGAATTGGATACCTGCCCCAGACCCCTAAGTTTGACCCTGATGATACAGTCCTTTCACAAGTATTCAACTGTGACAATCCGACCATAAGACTTATTAAGGAATATGAACAGGCCGTTCAAAACGTTGAGCTTGGCGGAGGGGCCGAGGCTGAAAAGGCCCTTTATGCCATTAACGACAAGATGGATGCGGCAAATGCATGGAACCTTGAAAGCGATGCAAAAACAATACTTACAAAGCTAAATATTAACGACTACTATAAAAAGGCAGGCACCCTATCCGGCGGCCAGATTAAACGCGTCTCCCTTGCAAGAGCGTTAATTACACCGGTCGACCTCCTTATTCTGGACGAGCCTACCAACCATATCGACAATGATTCCATTGACTGGCTGGAAAAATATCTTGCAAAATACAAAGGAGCCCTTCTTATGGTAACCCATGACAGATATTTTCTTGACAGGGTCGTTAATAAAACGCTTGAGCTGGAGGACGCCAAGCTGTACACCTATACATCTAATTACAGCGGGTTTCTTGAGGCAAAGGCAGAGCGTGAGGAGCTGGCCGCAGCTTCCGAAAGAAAACGGCAGAACTTTCTGCGTACCGAACTTGAATGGGTACGCCGCGGCGCCCAGGCAAGAAGCACAAAGCAGAAGGCGCGTCTTGAGCGTTTCAATGATGTATCGTCAGTAAAGGCACCGAAGGAAAAGGACAGTCTTGACATAAGCGTAGCCTCCACAAGGCTTGGCAAAAAAACGATAATCGCCGAAAACCTCACTAAGGCCTATGACGGTGTTAAATACGTTGACAGCTTCAGCTATATTATTTTGAAGCATGACCGCATCGGCATTATAGGTCCCAACGGCTGCGGAAAATCAACTCTAATAAACATGCTCACCGGTTCTCTCGAACCCGACAGCGGAGTGGTTGAAAAGGGTGAGACCGTAAAGACAGGCGTTTTCTCACAGCATACCCAAGACATGCAGCCGGAACAGAGGGTTATTGTGGATCGGTTGAATGCTTTGGGTGATAAGCTCGCTTTGTCATTTAAAGATATGTTTTTAAATGATTATGGGTATTTGTTCGATTATGTCGATGGAAATTTTGCAGATTGGAGTGT
>CAUHBX010000019.1 GCA_959604475.1 uncultured Eubacteriales bacterium | reverse complement strand
TCGTTCATCTACATTTACATCAAGTATACATTGCTTAATTGCCGGTATAAGCAGCTCCTTACCGCCCTCGGGCGTAACCCCGTAAACATCATTGGCTCCTGTTGTATATACTTCATTAAGCTTGCCGAGATACTCTCCCTCTTGCGTATAGACGTCCATGTCATACAAATCTCTCGTATAGTACTCGTCCTTCCCAAGGGGAATGTCATTTTCCGCCGGAATTAATATCCTTCCGTTTTTAAAGCCCTCCACCTGGTTTATATCATTATATTCTTCAAGTGTAAGCAGCACAAGGTTCTTATGGTAGGCAACCTTATCAATCTTACAAACCTTTTTTTCGTTTTTAACCTCAAGTATTACTTCCTTAAGTAATTCAAAGCGTTCGGGCATGTCGGTCGTGGGGAAAATTTTAAGAGTTCCCTTTAATCCATGCGTCCCCGCGATTTTTCCTATTTCAAAATAGTTGTCCATATATTACGCTCCTGTATTTTAAAAAAGTTAGGTTCTCACCTAACATAGTGTCAATATCAATTAATCTTTTCTATACGGCGTTTACGCCGATAAATATTCGTAAAACTCGAAAAAGTCCCATATAGGACTTTTTCGAAAAGTTTTCACTGTACTATTTCCACAACAATCCTTTTGTCATCATGGATTGCCGCGGCTTTAACAACAGTTCTTATAGCCTTGGCAATTCTGCCCTGCTTGCCGATAACCTTACCCATATCATCGGGAGCGACTTTAAGCTCAAGGATTATTGAGCGTTCGCCCTTAACCTCTGATACAGTTACCTGATCAGGATTATCAACAAGGTTCTTGGCTATAACTTCCAATAATTCCTTCATAGCCGTACCTCCTACCGGATTATTCGATAACGCCGGCTTTCTTTAATAAGGACTTAGCTGTATCTGAAAGCTGAGCGCCTTTAGAGATCCAGTCTTTAGCCTGCTCTGCATCAACCTTTAATACTGCGGGTTCCTTTGTAGGATCATAGTATCCGATTTCAGCTATAGACTTACCGTTTCTTGATGTTCTCTGGTCTGCAACTACGATTCTATAGAAAGGTGCTTTCTTAGCTCCTAATCTTTTTAATCTGATTCTTACCATTTGTAATTCACCTCCCATTTAATATTTATATAAACGCTGTTTGCGTATATAGCTATTTCGTTTTATGACGCCCCTATTAAGCCAAGCAGCACAGCTTGTATGGGTTAAGGTCTATTAACGGAAAAACGGCATTCTCATTTTTCCCTTTTTGCCTTTAGTCATAGAATTCATCTGCTTCATCATTTTTTTCATGTCTTCAAACTGCTTAAGCAGTCTGTTAACCTCTGCTATTGTTCTACCGGAACCATTAGCAATACGTTTTTTTCTTGGCCCGTTAAGTATTGACGGATTCTGTCTTTCCTCTTTAGTCATAGACTGGATAATAGCCTCAATATGGGCCATATCCTTAGGATTTACCTCAACGTCATTGAGATTGTACTGGCTCATTCCCGGTATCATTCCCATTAAGTCTTTTAACGGCCCCATTTTTTTAATCTGCTGCATCTGGTCAAGGAAATCATCCAGAGTGAAATCATTGTTTCTCATTTTCTGGGCCATTTCCATAGCCTGCTTCTCATCATAGGCTTCCTGCGCCTTTTCAATCAGCGAAAGCACGTCGCCCATTCCAAGAATTCTTGATGCCATACGGTCTGGATAAAAGGGCTCAAGGTCCTCCATTTTTTCTCCCATACCAATGTACTTTATGGGCTTTCCTGTAACGCTTCTAACCGAAAGCGCGGCTCCGCCTCTGGCGTCACCATCAAGCTTTGTAAGTATTATACCGTCAACTCCAAGCTGTGCATTAAAGCTTTCGGCAACTGTTACAGCATCCTGGCCTGTCATCGCATCAACTACAAGAAGGATTTCCTGCGGCCTTACAGCCTCTTTTATATTTTTCAGCTCGTCCATAAGCTCTTCATTTATATGAAGGCGGCCGGCTGTGTCTATCAAAATTACATCATGCCTGTTTTTTGCAGCAAACTCAAGCGCTGCCTTGGATATGTCTACAGGGCTGAGCTTATCGCCCATCTCAAACACAGGTATACCGTAGTTGTTTCCTACGACCTGGAGCTGTTTTATAGCCGCTGGCCTGTAAACGTCACATGCGACAAGCAAAGGATTTTTACCTTGTTTTTTAAGCAGGCCCGCAAGCTTTCCTGATGTCGTTGTTTTACCTGCACCCTGAAGTCCGACCATCATATATATTGTCGGCGGCTTACTGGAGAAGGTAAGCTTGCTCTGCGCGGAACCCATAAGCTCTACAAGCTCTTCATTAACAATCTTTATAACCTGCTGTCCCGGTGTAAGGCTTTCAAGCACCTCAACTCCGACAGCTCTCTCATTTACTTTATTTACAAATTGTTTTACTATTTTATAGTTAACGTCCGCCTCAAGCAGGGCTATTTTAACCTCTCTCATGGCGTCCTTAACGTCTTTTTCAGTAAGCTTGCCTTTGCTTCTAAGCTGCTTAAAAACAGACTGCAGCTTTTCTGACAAATTTTCAAAAGCCATATTCTATGCTCCTTTATGATAAGGTAACCTTTATTTTAAAACTCACTGTTCTGTTATTTCATCAACAGCTTTTCTTATCTGCTCCGCAATTTCCAGCGCATCCTTGGAAAGCTCATTATTTTTTTCCAGCTTATCAATCAAATTTCTAATTCTTCCGGCAGAGTTCTTATTTTCAATGAACCGCTCCACAAGCGTCAGTTTATCTTCATAATCTGCAAGTATCTTTTCAGTTCTTTTAAGCTGGTCTCTTACTGCCTGACGGCTAATTTCAAGCTCGCCGGCTATCTCTGAAAGCGACATATCGTTCTGATAAAAAAGCTCATATATCTCCTTCTGTTTATCGGTAAGCAGTTCTCCATAAAAATCATATAGAAGGGTAGTCTTTAAAATATCCACAATATTCACTCCCGTGTAAAGTATTTTTACTTTACTTGTGATATTCTAATACATACCATCTTCTTTGTCAAGTATTTTTACTTTACAAATAAAACTTATACATTTGTCTTTCTATAAAACACAAAAACACCGGGCAAGGAGGCCGCCCGGTGTTTTTCGATATATTTATTCAGCTTGTTTAATAATTAATTCACCGTTATATTCATCAATTATAAAATCATCATCACCGTCTGAAGCGTTATCGTCCCCAGCATTATTGCCTTCTTCAAACATACTATTTATTTCTTTGATATATTTATCGGCTGCATCCCTGTCTGCTCTGGACTTATCCAGCGGAAGCTCGAAAAGAGCGTTTAACCCATCATAATTTTTATTTCTGGTTATATCACCAGTTTTTTCGTCATAATTGTAAGCGTTTATATCATATGACATTGAAGTGCTCACACAAAGATATGCTCCTCTGTCCGCAAACATTTCCACATTATCGCATTCAGCCAATCTGTAAAGTATACCGTCCTTCACTATATCGGAGTACCCTCCGTTCATCGTAAATGCGTTGAAATGGATAGGATTTAAACCTTTTATAAGCGGTGAGACTAAAAAAGACACTTTCCCATAATCATCATCACTCGTTCCCGGCATTGGCGTACCGTCGGAATTTTCAATAGCCGTAACAGCATAGGTTCTGTCCTCAAGTTTTATTCCATTTGCTTCAGATACAAAATCACTAAGGCCGTTTCCTGAAACCACGCCTAAAAACGTTACCTTATACCCGCCGTACTCCTGAGTTTCATTTACCACTACGGCATTGCCGGATTCAAAAGCTGTTGCCAGCGAGTCATCTGAAAAGCTCTTTGCTAATTCCCTTGGGGTTAAATATTTTATAGCCGCTACAGCGGTTGCAGTACATGCTATAACAGCTGCTACCGTAACCAAGAATATTCTTTTTTTACGTAATTTCATATTTTCATTCTCCTTTGCTCTCATTAATATTTTATTGTTGAGTTCTTCTGGGGGCTCAGCATTTGGAGAAAGGGCCTGCCGCAAAATTTTATCTATATTTTTATCCATTTATATCGGCCTCCAATTTTTCCTTTAAAATCTTTCTGGCTTTATGAAGACGGCTTTTAACCGTCCCTTCCGGTATACCCATTATTTTTGCTATTTCATCTATACACAAATCGGCGGAATAATAAAGCAAAATAACTGTTCTAAGCGGTTCTTTAAGACTATTAACGCCCATAAGCACTGTTTCTTTCTCTTCTTTTATAAGATACTCACTTTCAGGAGTCGATACTGTACCTAAATCTCCATACTCTGACAAGTCCTCCAGCGGTGCAATCCTGAATCTCCATGCAGCTTTTCGTCTTTTGTTCTGCCAAAGCCTAAGGGCAGACCCCATTAGAAAACTCTTCGGGTTACCTGAATCCGTAATTTTGTCCATAACCTTTAAAAACACATCCTGATACAGGTCATCGGCCTCATTTTTAGACATAGTAAGATGCAAACAAAAATTATATATATCCTTGCCATATTCTGCTATAAGTCGTGATAGTTCTTCTGTATTCATGTAATACCTCCGCTGCAGCGCTTTGTTTTGCCCTTCACTTATATATTGTAATAACTTTAAATAAGGTTCACTTACCTCAAAAAAATCCGGTGAATTTATCACCGGATTTAAATATTAGTTTAAAATACAGTCTGACATTTCAAACTCAATCCATTTTCTCTTTACAGTTGGGTCTTCGTCAGTATAAAGGGTTATGCCTCCGTTTTCGTCTACAACCGCTTTTATTTCCATATTCATTTCTTTAGGTTCAAGATACTCTTTGTAGTATGTTTTATAGTTAGGGTCATTTGTTTCCTTAGCCCTTCTTATATACTCTACAGTATCTGGGTCTTTATCAAAGTTTTTGTATATAATCTTATAATTAAACAGTGCCTCAGTCAGCTGTCCGTCGGTAGTCTCCTTATAATTGGTAATTCGATAATCTATCAGTTCATAGTATGTAGAAAATGTGTCCACTGCCTCATCCCACATATATTCCTTGAGCATTTCGTAGACCTCATTCCCCTCATTCACCGTTGTTTCAGAACCTGTATTAAACTCATTTTCAGTATCTGATACAGTTTTACAGCCTGTTAGGCATATCAGGCATAGAATTAATACTATAATATTTTTCATGCGGCCTCTTCCTTTGAATTAGCTATAGAAAACTGTACAGCCGAATACTCGGTTCCTTTCTCAATTCCAACCCCGTTAACTGAAAAGCTGTAAACAAGCCTGTATTCTCCATCTTCAAGCTCATTGAAAAAATCTCCAAGGTTTACTTTTCTCTCGCTGCTGCTGTCTGCCTTAAGCTGATATCCGATATCCTCTACACCGCCCTTATCAGGATTAATTACGGCCCATTCGCCATTAACCTTTTTCTCAAGCTGGAAATCAAAAGGATTATATACATAAAGCGCCCCGGGTTCCTCGCTGAACCTTATAAAGTTAAGCCTTATATCGCTCTTAAGTGTAATGTCTTCTTCGTTAAGAACATCCACTTTAATATTTTTTGATAACCTGTCATCTGTAATCTGGGATTTAAGCTGATGTTCAGGCATTTTATCTCCCACCGCTTCTTCAGCTTTATATATCATAGTTATAAATTCTACCTTAGAAACCTCTTTTTTAGGTTTAAATGTATTATCTTCATAACCGGTAATTACGCCTTTGCCAGTAAGCGCACTGACATTGCCTATCGCATAATCCGATATATCGACTTTATCAGAAAAATCAAGTTCTTTATCCTCGTCTTCAAAGCCATATGTCCTTACAATAAATGCTGTTGCCTGCTCTCTTGTAAGTACATTCTCCGGATTAGCTTCAAGCTTTCCGTCAGCAGATGGACTTCCTTCATAAATTCCTGCGTAGTAGAGATTTATTATATCGTCGCTCCAGCTGACTGATAAGTCCAAATCTTCGAAGGGATTATCTATGTAGTAATATTTCCCTATATTCGCAGCTTTGTTAAGCATTTTTGCCATTTCGCCTCTTGTAAGAAGTCCGTCTGTGTCATAATCTTCATAGATTATTCCTTTTTCAGTACAGTAAGCTACAGCTTCATCGTACCACTGTGTACCAAATGCTGTTATGGGAAGCATTGAAAGTACCGCAGCACAGGCTAAAATTCTCTTATATGTTTTTTTCATATTAATCCCTCCTTATAATTAGAATAACTTATAAATTTCTTAAAATCTATATTTTATAACAATTGAAATAAAACTTTAAAAATTACCTTCCTTTTTGAATTCTCTAAAACACAACCTAAAAATCATATTAAATTGGTTCCGCAAGCTTTCTCTTAAGATAACACATGATACCATAAATTTCTACTAAATATGCGAACTGTAATACAACTTTAAACCCGGTGAAATATTCCTGAAATAAAAGAAAAAGAGCTGAAACATTCAGCTCTTTATAGCGCTTAAAATACAGTTGACAGCATATATATGGCAATCAGAACAGCAAAAATTCCAACTCCAATTTTCAGCGGTACAGAAGGAACCTTTGATGATGCCTTACGCCCAATGAATGTTGCTATGCCATAGGCAAAAAATATAATTACCATATACACAGCTAAGCTTCCAATTTCAACGCCTCTTACATATCCTACAAAGGCTGGAACAGATACAAACAAAGAGGCAAACAGCCCAACCGCCATTGCTGAATGCACTTCCATGCCAAATACTGTCAGAAGCGGCACAACCAATATATTTCCGGCAGAACCGCCTATTGAGCAGACAGTAGCCGTCAAAACTCCGAATAAGGACATAAAGGCTTTTGAGTCAAGCAGCTTGCTGCGTTCCTCTTTTTTTCGTCCTTTCTTTCTATTTCGTTCCGTTACTAAAATTGATATGCCGGCAAGAAGAACGACTATGTAAAGAATTTTTTTAACATCTTCAGGCGCTATAAATGAATTTAGCTTAACTCCAAATATTGCTCCAACAGCACTTGCAATACACAGGTATCCAAGGGTCCCCTTTTCCCTTGATATACCGTCCTTACAGCCTACCATTGCGAGTATTCCAGATAGAATAAAAGCCCAATAGCACAAGGCCAAAGCCTCGTTTACTGCAAAATCCGTAAGAGCTGTGTAAAACATTGGAAGCAAAAAGCCCGATATTCCACACGCTCCCACTATAAAACCAATTATCGCGTTAGCCGCGATTATAAGAAAAATCTGCATAATGTCCCCCTAACACCGCATTTACGGCTCACTTGTTCCTATTATAAAAATCCTTTAATTCAGCCTTCCTTTCCGAAGGCAGTTCCGACTTCTTAATTCCTTTGACAGCCCCTTCAAAGGCAAGCAGACGGTGTATGCAGGCAGACGGGTCAACAGCCTTTATTCTCAGCCATGCCTCTTCTGCACCCAATTCCTTCAAATCATCGTAAGTATTTATACCTACCTCATTAAGCTGTTTCTCAACTACAGCTCCTATATTGGGAAGCTTAGAAAGTTCTCCCACAATATCATCTCCTTATTTTTCAAAAAGCGCCTTGGAAAATTCGGCAGGATTAAATACCTGCAGGTCTGAAATGCCTTCTCCGACACCTATATATCTGACCGGAATATTAAGTTCATTTTTAATTGCAATTACTATTCCGCCCTTTGCCGTACCGTCAAGCTTAGTAAGAACAAGCCCTGTAATATCAGCAACCTCATTAAAAAGCTTAGCCTGCTGCAAAGCATTTTGTCCTGTTGTAGCGTCCAGAACGAGGAACACCTCAGTAGCTGCCTCCGGATATTCGCGGCTTATTACCTTGGCTATCTTTTTAAGCTCCTCCATAAGGTTCTTTTTGTTATGGAGCCTTCCGGCAGTATCGCATATGAGAATATCAGTTTTACGGCTCTTGGCTGCATTTACGGCGTCAAAAACAACTGCCGCCGGGTCTGAATTCTCCTCATGGCAAATAACATCAATCTTAGAGCGTTCTCCCCAGATTTTAAGCTGGTCTATAGCTGCAGCCCTGAAAGTATCAGCAGCAGCAAGCAGAACACTTTTTCCCTCAGATTTATAATTTGCCGCAAGCTTGCCTATAGTTGTGGTTTTTCCAACTCCATTAACTCCAATTACAAGTATTACCGTGGGAGCAGAAATTATAAATTCTTCCTCAGCTCCCTCTACAAGTATATCTGTTATTTCATCCTCAAGCATCCCTTTTATAAGTGCAGGGTCCTCGGCATGTTCTTTTTTAACCCTTTTTTTAAGATTTTCTATTATTTTAAGTGTTGTATCTACACCAAGGTCCGCCATAATCAGGCTTTCCTCAAGCTCGTCAAACAAGTCGTCATCTATCTTTGTGAAGCCTCCTAGCACAGCGTCTATTCCGCCAAAGATATTTTTCTTAGTCTTTTCCAAGCCTTCCTTAAGCTTCGCAAAAAAACCTTTTTTAGGTCCTTCTTGCGATTCTTCTTCAAGGCTCACTTCATCCTCTGTTTCGTTATCATCCTCCGGGATGCCTATGCCTTTTTCCACGTCATCGTTTACTTCTTTTTCTATCTGCCTTACATTTTCAACGACCTCAGTTACAACATCTTCGCTGACCGTTTCTTCAGTCTCTTCTTCTATTTCATCAACAGCTACACGAACAATTTCCTCGACAGTTTCCTCCCTGTTTTCATCATTGTCTCTGTATTCCTTTCCCTTAAGGAAATCTAAAAACGCCATAATTTCACTCCCTATTGGCTAATTGCCTCATCAAATTTTACTGATACAATTTTTGATACGCCCTGCTCCTGCATAGTAACACCGTAAAGAACATCGGCTGACTCCATCGTTCCTTTTCTATGAGTAATTACAATGAACTGTGTACCCTTGGCAAACTGTTTAAGATAATCTCCAAACCGCTGTACATTCGCATCGTCCAGAGCAGCTTCAATTTCATCCAAAATACAAAACGGAGACGGCTTCATTTTAAGTATGGAAAAAAGGATTGCTATAGCTGTCAGTGCCCTTTCCCCTCCGGACAGAAGCATCATGTTCTGAAGGTTTTTACCCGGCGGCTGTGCTATAATATCAATACCCGAACCAAGTACGTCCTCTTCGTCCGAAAGTTTAAGGTAAGCTCTGCCGCCTCCAAACATCTCCCTAAAGACCTCATTGAAATTCTCAGAAATTATCTCAAGCTTTTCCCTGAACTGTTTTTCCATAAGCCCGGAAAGGTCGTTAATTATCTCTTTTAGCTTTTCCTCAGCTTCTATAATATCATTTTTCTGCCCTGAAAGGAATTCATATCTTTCTTTTGTTTCCTTATATTCCTCCACCGCATTGACATTTACGGATCCAAGAGCCTTTATCTGTGATTTAAGTTCCCTAGTTCTTCTTGATAGCTCAGAAGCCTGCTCCTCAGAGCTTTCATATTTCAGCGCTTCGGGATATGTTATTTCATAGTTTTCCCACATATCGTCATTAAGCCGTTTTTTTTCTTCAGAAATTTTCTCCGACTTTGTTTCAAGCCTCACCAGCTCATTCTTATATTTAAGTATAGTCTCACGGCACTCATTAATTTTATTTTCCTGCTCGATAAGCCTTTCATTTTCATTTCTGCGCTGTTCAGTTATATTTGAAAGTTCCAGCTCTTTCTCTGCCTTTTCGGCTCTGCTTTTTTCCGTCATATCGGCCGCCCTTTGGGCAAGCTTTTGCTTTTCCTCTATTTGGGACTCAGCCTCCACTTTCTCAAGCTCGATTTTTGACATATCTGACAAAAGCTGTTCTGTCTCCGCCTCAAGTCTCTGTATATTATTAAGCTGCGACTGTTTTTTCTCATTTAATGAGGAAATCTCAACTTTTATTGATGTTATCTCCTCGGCGGTGGTATC
>CAUHBX010000018.1 GCA_959604475.1 uncultured Eubacteriales bacterium | reverse complement strand
CAGGCGTATGCCTTAGGAAAAAATCGTCAAACTAAAAATATACGGAGGAATTTGTTTATGAAATCAATGGGTGTAAACGAAATCAGAGAGAGCTTCCTCGCTTTCTTTGAGAGCAAAGACCATCTCAGACTTCCCAGTGCGTCCCTTGTACCCCATAACGATAAGAGCCTGCTTCTTATCAACTCGGGTATGGCGCCTTTGAAGCCTTATTTTACAGGACAGGAAATACCGCCGAAAAGACGTGTTACAACATGTCAGAAATGCATAAGGACAGGCGATATTGAAAACGTAGGAAAGACAGCCCGCCACGGGACATTCTTTGAAATGCTCGGCGACTTCTCTTTCGGCGACTATTTTAAGGAAGAAATTATCCCTTGGGCATGGGAATATGTAACAGAGGTTCTTCAAATCCCCAAGGACAAGCTTTATGTGACAATATATGAAAACGATGACGAGGCCGAAAAAATATGGCATGAAAAGGTCGGCGTCCCCATGGACAGAATTGTGCGCCTCGGAAAAGAGGACAACTTCTGGGAGCACGGCGTAGGCCCCTGCGGACCCTGCTCCGAAATCTACTACGACAGAGGCGAGGCATACGGCTGCGGCAAGCCAACCTGCGGCGTAGGCTGTGACTGCGACAGGTACATGGAGTTCTGGAACCTTGTATTTACACAGTTTGACAGACAGGAGGACGGAAGCTATCCCCGTCTTGCAAAGCCCAATATTGATACAGGCATGGGCCTTGAGCGTATGGCAACAATTATGCAGGGCGTTGATTCCATATTCGACGTTGACACAATAAAGGCTCTTCGTGACGCAGTTTGCGAGGTGGCCGGCGTTGAGTACGAAAAGGACCATAACACAGACGTCAGCGTGCGAGTTATAACCGACCATATCAGAAGCGTAACATTTATGACAGCCGACGGCGTTCTTCCATCTAACGAGGGGCGCGGATATGTATTGAGAAGGCTTCTCAGACGTGCGGCACGACACGGAAGGCTTTTGGGAATAAACAAAACCTTCCTCGCAGATTTATGCAAGGTTGTTATTGAAACGTCGGGCGACGCATATCCAGAGCTTGTTGAAAAGCAGGATTATATAAATAAAGTAATTACGGTAGAGGAAAACAGCTTCTACAAGACAATAGACAAGGGAATGGAAATCCTTAAGGCAGACATAGAGGAAATGAAGGCTGCCGGAGAAACGGTAATGAAGGGCGAAAAGTCATTCAGGCTTTACGACACTTACGGCTTCCCTATTGACCTTACAACGGAAATACTTGAAGAGGAATGCCTCACCCTTGACGAGGAGGCATTTAAGAAGGAAATGCAGCTTCAAAAAGAAAGGGCAAGGGCCGCCAGAGAGGTTGACACCTACATGGGAGCCGATGAAACCGTATATCATCAGCTTGACGCCGCTATGGTTACAGAGTTCACAGGCTATGACGGAACTCCCGTTACCGATGCAAAGGTAATCGCCCTTGTGGCCAACAACGCCATTGCCGACAGTGCCTCAGCCGGAGACGAGGTTTCGGTATTCCTTAACAGGACGCCCTTCTATGCTGAAAGCGGCGGACAAATCGGAGACAACGGAACTATTAAAACTGATATGGGTACCGTTGAGGTTACAGACTGCATAAGGGTAATAGGCGGAAAAATCACACATATCGGAACAGTTACGGAGGGAAGCATTTCCGTAGGCGATACTGCTGTTGCTGAAATAGACAGGGTTAAACGCCTTTCAACATCAAGAAACCATTCCGCTACCCATCTGCTTCAGAAGGCACTGCGTACGGTTCTCGGAACACATGTTGAGCAGGCAGGCTCATATGTTACCCCCGACAGGCTCCGTTTTGACTTTACCCATTTCGCTGCCATGACAGCCGAGGAAATTCAGCAGGTTGAGGACATCGTAAATGAAAAGATACTTGAAAGCATACCTGTTACCGTTTCACAGGAAGCAATAGAAAACGCGAGAAAGCTTGGAGCTATGGCCCTTTTCGGAGAAAAATACGGAAACGTCGTACGTGTTGTAAACATGGGCGGCTACAGCATAGAGCTCTGCGGCGGCGCGCATCTTGACAATACGGCACAGGTAGGCTCGTTCAAAATCGTTTCCGAAAGCGGTATCGCTTCAGGCGTAAGAAGGATTGAAGCGCTTACAGGGGCTTCTGCCCTTAAGCATTACCAGCAGCAGGAGGAGCTTTTAAAATCAGTATGCAAGGCTGTTAAGGCCGCTCCTGACAACCTCCTTAAAAAGGTTGAGGGCGTAATAGCCGAACAGAAGCAGACAGCCAAGGAGCTTGAATCGCTTAAGGCAAAAATGGCCGGCGGCGCTGCCAACGATATACTTGCAGGCGCGGTTGATATCAAAGGTATTAAGCTTGTCTGCGCACAAATCAAGGATGCGGACGCAAACGCGTTGAGGACAATGGGCGACCAGCTTAAAAACAAGCTCGAAAAAGGCGTAGTTGTTCTGGCCTCTGCAAACGGAGGAAAGGTCAGCCTTCTTGCAATGGCAACTGACGAGGCTGTTAAGGCGGGAGCACACGCAGGAAACATCATTAAGGCCGCGGCTGCGGTCTGCGGAGGAGGCGGCGGTGGACGTCCCAACATGGCTCAGGCCGGTGGAAAGGACGCTTCCAAGATAACCGACGCACTCGCAAAGGCTAAAGAGGTTCTTGAAGGACAGATATAAAAAAACTGCCCGGCACCATAATGGTGCCGGGCCTATTTTATTCCTGTATTTCCCCTGCTTTTTTGACTGCCATAAATTTTCTGAAGCTTTTAAAACCGTTCATAAGGCATACACCGGCTAAAACCATAGACGGCTTTGCCCCGACGTCACTCCAGCAGACCGGAAACATTGTACTTTCAAAGATAACCATTTTAATGGTCAAAACGGTGAATACTGCTATGCCAATGCCAGCAATTAAATTCAGCGCAGCAATTACAAGCAGTTCCCCTTCTCCATTGCCTATGACAGACACTGCGACTCACGAGAATAGTCCTGATGTTATCATAAATATGTAAGGAATCCACCAGAAAGCAAATACATATTTGCGATAATCAAAAAAGCCTTTCGATAATTCCTCTCTCATATTCATCTCAAACATGCTCGCAAAAATCAGAACAAGAAAAGCAAGGCAGATAAAAGCCGTGAAGGTGATATATTTTTTCATCTCGGTTTCCTCCCTATATTCTATTTAACCCTGTATAGTGTCACAAATATTATATTTATACCAAAATATTACCATCTTAAGGCTGCAAAAGCAATTAAAAAACATCTGCGGCAATTTCACACAGATGCTTTTTCTAAATATATTTAATTATGCTGCTGCCAGCCTTACTTTTTCCTCCCTGCGCTGAAGGTGTTTTTCAAATACCTTCATAAATACCACCGTAGAAATTGCCGAGCAGACAAGGTCTACCAAAGGCTCGGCATAGAAGGACGCGCGCGCTGAAATGGTGTAAGCCATCATAATTGTAGCAATTATATATGACGCCTTTCTGAGCATCGACATGCACAGCGCTGTCTTTGTCCTGCCCATTGCCGTAAGCCCGTCAATGAACACATACTGGAAGCTAAGCGGAATTATCGCAAGCGTAAACGTCCTTATTCCCCAGCCGGCCATCTGCACGCCCTGTGCGTCATTTATAAATATTCCCGCAAAGGCCTCCGGCACAAACCTTGTTATAATAAACATAACAGTCGTAAAGGCCAGGCACAGGAAAAGTATATTCTTTTCAGCCTCCCTTACCCTGTCGGCCCTGCCCGCGCCGTAATTATAGCTGATTATCGCCTGGGTGCCGCTGCTTATGCCAAGCATAGGGCCTGTTATAAGTGACACATAGCTTTGCACGATTGTAACGGCAGCTATAAGCATATCCCCTTCAGCACCGCCTGTACGCTGGAGCACAGTATTAAGTACTATAATCAGTACACTGTCGGTAGCAAGTATAAGAAACGGAGATAAGCCGATTGCAATTATCCTGATGATAATATCCCTTGAATAACCGCCAAAGGATATTTTAATTTTTGTCCTTTTTCCAAAAAGGAATGCGAGCGCGAAAACACATGAAGCCATCTGCGCAAGCACGGTCGCCACTGCTGCGCCTGCCACACCCATATCAAATACGAATATAAATATTGGGTCAAGAACTATATTTGTAACGGCCCCTATTAAAACGGTTGCCATTCCAACCGTTGAGAAGCCCTGGCAATTTATAAAATAGTTAAGGCCCACAGCCATAAGAGCAAAAAATGTTCCCGCCGTATATATGCTGAGGTAGGAGTTTGCGTATTTAAAAGTATCAGCGCTTGCACCGAACCACATGAGCAGATTGTTTTTAAGCAGCAAAAACGCTATTGTAAGTACAACCGAAAACGCTATTAGCATTAAAAAAGAATTGGCAAGTATCTGCTTAGCCCTCTTTTCGTTTCCCTCGCCCATACGCATTGCCATAAGTATTGAACCGCCAAGTCCTATTAACGTGCCAAAGGACGACAGAAGCGTAACTATAGGACCGCATATGCCTACCCCTGCCAGCGCAAGCGGCCCGTCAACCGGTATATTCCCAATATACATACGGTCGATAATACTGTAAAGGACATTAACAAACTGCGCAATCATTGTCGGAACCGCAAGCTTCAAAACAAGCCTTGATACCGAATCTGTGCCGAGATTATTCCCGCGCATCATACTATTACCTCCATAACCTTTTCCAACCAGTTTTTTAACACAACGTGAGTACTATAGCAAAGAAAAGGCCGGATATCAATATACATTTACACAAATTTTAGGGCAGTTTTTCAAAAATATTTGACACCTATTATTACCGCGCCAAGAATGCACAAAACAACGCCCGTAGCCCTGTTAAGTGTTTCGGGTTTTGCCTTATTTGCAAACTTGGCCGCAACCCTTGCCCAGAGCAGCGTTGAGAGGATACAGAATATAAGGCTGGCCGCATCCGGCGCGCCGCCTATCGCAAAATGGCTGGCCGCTCCTGTAAAGGCCGTGAACGTCATAATAAACACACTTGTGCCGACGGCTGTTTTAAGCTCGTATCCAAGTACGCTTGTAAGTATCAGAAGCATCATCATGCCTCCGCCGGCGCCGACAAAGCCGCATATCAGCCCGATAAATACCCCGCAGAAAACAGACTGGATTATTCTCTTTTTCCTGCTTACGTTATCCATGGCCTCCTTTGTCGTCATTACCGGACGGACTATGAACTTAACTCCAAGCAAAAATGTCATAAATGTTGAGAAGCCTCCCATAGCGCTGTTTGGAAGAAGGCTTGCTATATAGCTGCCCACAAGCGTGAATATCAATACGAAGGCCATCATAACAACACCGTTTTTAACGTCAAGGTTTTTATTTTTGCCATATGTATACGCGCTTACCGCACTGGCCAAAACATCGCTTGCAAGCGCTATTCCTACGGCCTCATAAGCCGGCATATTCAAAAATGTTATGAGCATGGGGCTTATTACCGCCGCGGCGCTCATACCGGCGAAGCCCGTGCCAAGGCCGGCCCCTATTCCGGCGATAAAGCATACTATAAATTTTACAAGCATAATCAATCCCTCTCCTTAAAAGCTGCTTCCATATTTTTTCCCATTATTCTAAAGACCTTTTCCATAGTCTTAATCTCAGCCTCTGTCAGACCTTCGTTCAGTATATCAATAAATTTCTGCTGAGCTGCCCTGCCATCGGCAATAATCGCCTCCGCCTTCGGAAGCAAAACAAGATGGGCGGTCTTGCCGTTGCCGTCTTTATACCGCTTTTCAACACAGCCGCAGTTAACAAGTGCATCTATTGATACCGAAACATGGGATTTTGTAAGGCGTCTTATTTTTACTATTTCAGACGCTGTGTCAAATCCCGGATTGTTGGCAAGAAAAAGCAGTATATCAACCTCCATCCGTGTTTTAGCAAATCTTTGGCATACCGGCTCCAGCGCCGTGTCATACAGCCGTTTTGCCATAGATATGCCGTTTAAAAACCTCAAGTAATCGGAATTCATGTCATCACCTCATATTTTTAGTTCTATTTAGAACAATAATGTCATTTTAAGCCTTCGGCTTCCGGCTGTCAACTTAAGGCTTCATTAAAATTTATGGGCATAATCAACATATAATAGTTCATTAGCTTTTTAGTATTAATCACAATTTACAATCAAATTTGTATATGCTAAGATTTAATAAGGGGAAAACCGAATAAATACTCAAGGAGGTAATGAAAATGGATATCAAAGGAAAAGTTGCCCTTATAACAGGCGGCGGAACAGGAGTTGGAAAAGGCGTCGCTCTCCGTCTTGCCAAGGAAGGCACAAACATCTGCGTTAACTATGCGCATTCTGAAAAGGAAGCCTATGAGACTAAAGCCGAGGTCGAGGCATTCGGCGTAAGGTGCGAGGTGTACAAGGCTGACGTATCCGTTGACGAACAGTGCAGAGCAATGGTTGAGGACATTATCAAGGATTTCGGCCAGCTTGATATTCTTGTCAACAGCGCAGGAAGGACACACTTTGTCGACCACAGCGATTTAGAGGGTATGAAGAGCGAATATTTCGATGATATATTCGACCTTAACGTTAAAGGGACATTCTTTATGTGCCGCGCTGCTGCCGACGTTTTGAGAAAAAGCCACGGCGTTATAATAAACATAACGTCAATCGCCGGCGTTACCGGACTCGGAAGCTCTATCGCATATGCTGCCAGCAAGGCTGCTGAAATCAGTATTACTAAGTCGCTTGCCAGGGTACTTGCTCCCGAGGTAAGGGTTATCGGAGTTGCGCCCGGCATAGTGCTTACACGCTGGGTTGAGGGACACGCAGGACATATAGACAAGCTTGCGGGCGACACACCTCTCCAGAAGGTAGCTGGCCCAGACGATATAGCCCAGACAGTATACGCCCTTATAGCGCACGCTGATTTTGTAACGGGACAGAACCTTATTGTTGACGGAGGCGCGTTTATCTAAACCTAAGCCTCTATAACTACGCAAAAAAATGACAGTTCTTTGAACTGTCATTTTTATTTCTATTCATCCTTTGACTGCGTCAGCATATCCTCACAGCCATTACGTTTGAGGCCGTGAAGCACAAGCTTTTTAACAACATCATATATAACCGCGAAAAGCGGCACGCCGATTACCATTCCTATAAAGCCCCACATTCCGCCGAATACAAGAATCGAGAACAGCACCCAAAAGCTTGAAAGGCCCGTTGAGTTTCCAAGTATTTTAGGCCCTATAATATTTCCGTCGACCTGCTGAAGCGCCACAATAAATATAAGGAACCACAGGGCCATTACAGGAGATTCTATAAATATAACAAGAGCCGAGGGTACAGCCCCAATAAACGGTCCGAAGAACGGTATTATATTTGTTACTCCAACGATTACAGAGATAAGCATGGCGTTAGGAAACTTGAATATAAGGCTGCATACATAGCATATTACCCCTATTATAGCTGAGTCGAGAAGTTTTCCGTTTATGAAGCCGACAAACATGCTGTCCGCGTATCTGAGCTCAGCCATTATCATATCCGCCCATTTTTTCCTTACAATCCCGTACAGCACTAATTTGCTGTGTTTGGAAAATTTCCTTCTGGCTATAAGCAGATATACAGCCACAACAAGCCCTATGAGAAGGTTTTTGAAAAACATTACGCTGTTCCATATCTGAAGCCCGACACCCTCAACAATATTTTGAAGATTGGGGGAAAGCACGTTGGACATCCAGTCGACAAAATTGTCCTTTACATCTACATACAGGTCGGTTATATAGTTAGTTATTACCGTATCCTGCTTAAGCGTTTCGTCAAGCCATTTGGCCGCATCGTCAAGCTTGGATGGAATTATATTAATGAGTGTTGACACGCTCCTAGCTACCTGGGGTATTATTATCATCAGCAGGAAATATACAATTATGATTGCGGTCAGCATACTTCCCGTAACAGCCAAAGCGTTGGCAAGCTTTTTCCTTTTATCAGGAAGCAGCTCCAAAAGCTTTCTTTCGTAAACATTGCACATAGGCTTAAGCAGGTATGCAATGGCGGCGCCGTAAATCAGCGGTTTTAAAATCGCCATCAGCTTAGTTATTACGCCGCTGAATTCCTTATATCTGAATATTAGAAAAAAGAATACCGTACTTAGGGCTATCGCGCCGAATATAGTAAGCATCCAGTATATATAAGGCTTTTTGTCATTTGAATTCATGAATTATGCTCCTTAATTAAAAACTATAGGTTCATTATAGTTGTTTGTCCGGTTTAATTCAATCAAATTATTCGGTATTGTATGCATTTTTCTAAATCTTTACATCCGGGTAAAGAAAAGTTTACAAATAAAAAAGGACAGCGTATACGCTGTCCTTTTTTATTATCCGTGAATTGCCCTGCCGTCGGCGGCAAGGGCGGCTTCCCTTACGGCTTCAGCTACCGTAGGGTGCGCATGAATTGTTTCAATTATATCATCGATACCCGCGTTCATTGACACTGCCAAGGCTCCCTCAGCGATGAGGTCTGTCGCCCTCGGCCCTATCATCTGCATGCCAAGTATCTTCTTGGAACGGCTGTGGGCTATGATTTTTACGAAGCCCTCTCCGCCGTTCATAATAATTGATTTTCCGTTTCCGCCAAGGCTGAATACTCCCGCCGTATAGGAAATGCCTTCTTTTTTTGCCCTTTCCTCCGTATATCCAACTGTAGCCATTTCAGGCTGTGTATATACGCAGGCTGGATTAGTCCTCTCATCATAACGGCTGTCTTTGCCCATGGCGTTTTCAGCCGCAGCCTCGCCCTGAACCGAAGCGATATGGGCAAGCATTGTTCCGCCAGTACAGTCGCCGATTGCGTAAATGTTCCTTACGTTTGTTTCCATATGGTCGTTTACCTTAATTGCAGCCCTGTCGCACTCGATTCCGGCGGCCTCAAGGTTAAGCGGCGCTGTGTTTGGCTTCCTGCCAATGCATACCAAAACCTTTTCAGCCTCTATAACGGCTGCCTTTCCGTCCTTTTCGATATTGACAGCGGCCTTATCACCTTTGTCCTCAATGGACACAACCTTTGTAGCGGTCATTATTTCAGCGCCGTTGGCCTTTACTGATTTTTCTGCAAGAGCCACCATGTCCTCATCCATATTCATAAGTATTCTCGGAAGCATTTCCACAACCGTTACCTTTGTGCCGAAGGCGCTGTAGGCAGTGGCCATTTCAATTCCGATAACCCCGCCGCCGATAACAACCATAGATTCAGGCAGCTTTTCAAGGGAAAGCGCC
This sequence comes from uncultured Eubacteriales bacterium, assembly GCA_959604475.1. Taxonomy (GTDB): domain Bacteria; phylum Bacillota; class Clostridia; order Lachnospirales; family Anaerotignaceae; genus Metalachnospira. The sequence goes on along the minus strand of CAUHBX010000018.1, from coordinate 733 downwards.
CCTGTGCTGTCAATACACTGTGGGCTGTCAATACCCGGAATAGGCACGGCAGTTGGAATAGAGCCCGCCGCTATAATATATTTATCCGAGACTATTTCCCGCTCTCCGTCCGCTGTTTTAACCTTAAGCGTTGCTTTATCGGCAAAGCTTGCCTCGCCGTCAATAATTGTCACGCCGTTTGCCTTAAGCAGTGTGTGTATTCCGCCGACCAGACGGTCTACTACGTCCTTTTTATTGTCCATTACTTTGCCAAAATCAAGCTTAGGTTCAGCTATAACGCCTATCTTCGCTCCGTTCTTAGCTTCCCCATAGACCTCGGCGCTGTGAAGAAGCGCCTTTGTAGGTATACATCCCTCGTTAAGGCAGGTGCCGCCTATATGCTGCTTTTCAATCAGAGTAACAACGGCGCCAAGCTGGGCCGCGCGTATTGCGGCTACGTATCCGCCGGGCCCGCCGCCGATAATGGCAACAGTTGTTTTTTTAGCCTCTTCCTCTGTTTTTTCCTCTTCCCTGGGGATAAGGTCAGCAAAGTCCTCGCCCGTCTCTCCGATTATTGCAACGGCCTGGCCGCATTTTGCCTTTTCTCCCACATTTACTAGTATTTTCAGAAGCGTCCCCTCATCCTCCGATTCAGCCGAGCCGCCCATTTTTCCTGCTTCAACATCGTAAAGCACATCGCCTTTTTTAATGTTGTCGCCCTCTTTAAAATACCAGTTAATTATCGTTCCATCCT
>CAUHBX010000017.1 GCA_959604475.1 uncultured Eubacteriales bacterium | reverse complement strand
AACTCCAGAAATCTCTCCCTATCATCCGGATGATAGGGAGAGATTTCTGGAGTTTTGGAATTTAAACAATATTTTTTCCAGGGTTACTGGTCCCTCTCCGGACAACTCGCTGAAGGGGCAGTTTCGCAAAAAAAGGATTGACGGAAGCTACTGCTGGGTTTTGCAAACTGTAGTAAGGTTAAACCACAGCGAAAACGATGACGACGTAATAATGTGCTTTATACAGGATATAAATGAACAGAAGCTGGAAGAACTGCGTCAGCAGAATGCAATTGCTGCCGCGGTGTCGCCAATAGACAGGCTTACCGGAATATATAAAAAGGCACCGTTTTTTAATGGTGCCGAGGAATTTATACTGAATACCGGGGAGCGCGAATACTGCCTTATGGCAATTGATATTGAGCATTTTAAGCTCTTTAACGAATGGTACGGACAAAGGGCGGGAGACAAACTTTTGATGGAAATAGGCTCCAATCTTAAGGCTGTACAGGATGCGGAAATGGGAATTGCAGGATACATTGGGGAGGACGATTTCTGTATTATTCTTCCAAATGATGACTTGATAATTAAAAGGCTTCAGGCCCAAATAATTGAGGTCGTAAAGCAGTATGGAAATAATGCAGGATTTCTGCCGGTGTTTGGAATTTATGAAATTGACGATAAAATAATATCTGTCAGCACAATGTATGATAAGGCGGTTTTGGCTCTGTCCTCTATAAAAGGCAATTATGCCCAGCGGACAATACGTTATGATAAAAACATGACCAGAAAAATTGAAGATGAGCAAATGCTTCTTTCAGCGGTGCAGAGGGCGCTTAAAAACGGAGAGTTTACCTTCTACGCGCAGCCCAAATGCAATATGGCCACGAAAAAAATAGTCAGTCTGGAATCACTTGTAAGATGGATACACCCTGAAAAAGGAGTTATTCCTCCTGCCAAATTTATACCGGTACTTGAAAATAACGGGCTGATTACAGAGCTGGACATGTATATTTGGGATAAGGTGTGCAGAAGCCTGAGGCGTTGGATAGACAGTGGGCACAGGGCTGTTCCTATTTCGGTAAATGTATCAAGGGTTGACATTTATGCAATGGATATTGTCCAGAATTTTAAAGAGCTTGTCCAGAAGTATGAGCTTGAGCCAAGGCTCTTGGAAATAGAAATTACAGAGAGTATTTATGCTGAACAGTATGACTACATAACAAAGGTTGTGCAGGAGCTTCGAAACGCCGGCTTTACAGTTCTGATGGACGACTTTGGAAGCGGTTATTCATCTTTGAACATGCTTAAAGAGGTAAATGTAGACGTCATAAAGATTGATATGAAATTCCTTGACATGAACGAGCAGAGCTCAGGCAAGGGTATTGGAATACTAGAGGCTATATCCAGCATGGCAAGGCTTATTGGACTTGGAATAATAGCCGAGGGCGTTGAGACAAAAGAACAGATGGAGCTCTTAATTGATATGGGCTGTATATATGCGCAGGGCTATTACTTTTACAGGCCGATGCCCATTGAAGTGTTTGAGCCGTTGCTGTCTGATGAGAGCAACATAGATTTCAGAGGGATTAAGGCCAGACAGATGGACCGTATCAGAATAAAGGAAATACTCAATGACGAGCTGTTCAGCGACGCTATGATGAATAATATTTTGGGAGGAATTGCCTTTTACAGCGTGAGCGAGGATAGGGTTGAGCTTGTTAGGGTAAACGAGCAGTATTACCGTATTACTGGGACAAACCCCATTGACCTTGAGGAAAGACGGCAGGAAATAATGCGGGACATATACGACGAGGACCATGGGATTGTAATGGATATATTTGACAGGGCGTATGTTAACCGTTTAAACGGCGCAGAGGGCGATGTGCGCAGGATTAGGGGTGACGGCTCTGTAATATGGATGAACCTTAAAGCTTTCTTTTTGAGGGAGCAGAACGGAAATAAACTTTATTATGGCTCCGTAAGGGATGTGACAGCACAGAAGGTAAGGGAGATTTCGCTTGAATCCTCTCAAAAAGAGCTGACTGCGGTGCTTGGAATAGCTGAAAATGACGAATCATTTATGAATTTGACAGAGGATAACAGGAGGATTGCCGCTACAATATTCGCCCAGATGGCGCCGGGCGGAATGATAGGAGGCTATTGCGAGCCGGATTTCCCGCTTTACTTTGCCAACAATGAAATGATAAAATTCCTTGGCTACGGCAGTTATGAGGAATTTGCCCAAGCCATTGACTATAAGGTCATAAACACAATTCATCCCGATGACAGACATAACGTGTCAGAAGCGCTTGGGGATAACTATTATCCCGGAATGGAATATACTGTAACTTACCGGATGCCGAAGAAGGATGGGACATGGTTCTGGACTTTGGATAAGGGTAAGGTTATTTTGGCTGAGAACGGGCGTATGGCAATTGTAAGCGCATGTATGGACATCTCAGATACAATGGAAATACAAAAACGCCTATCAGAGTCTAATAAAATTTTGCTGAAGCAGAACCATGAGTTAAATTTCCTCTATAATGATACTGCAGGCGGGTATCACCATTGTGCAGATACGCCTGATTGGGATTTATTATATATAAGCAGCAGATTTCTTGAAATATTTAAATACACAAAGGAAGAAATACAAGCCCTATTTGATAATAAGTATTTGAATATGATACATCCTGATGACAGGGCCGCTGTAAGGGACTGCGTTTCGAACATGAGGTTAAGCGGCAAGCCTTACAGTATTGAGTACAGAATGAAGAGCAGAGACGGCTACATATGGGTTATCGACCAAAGCAAGTTTATTGAGCTGGACGGACAAAGAATGATTCAGGGAATTGTACTTAATATTTCAGAAACAGTTAAGCTTCGGGACAGAATGAGAATGTTTGTTGACAATACTACCGAGAACATAATCCTGATGGACTTCAGAAACGGAGAAGTCGCTTATAACGTAATAGCAAAAGGCATTTCAAGGGATTTGGGCTTCAGCGATGAAGAATATGAAAGAGCACTGAATACAAAGTCCTACACCAGCTTTATTAACAAAGACAAGCTAGACGTTATTGAAAAGGAATTTCATCAAGCAATGGAAAACTGTGCTGATTATACAAATATTTTATGGCTGAATTCAAAAGGAGGGGGCAGATGGTTAAAATGCTCACTGAGATTTGTGAAAAAGGATAGTGACTGCATAACATATATGGCAATTATCAGCGATATTACGGAGGAAAAGAAAAAAGAAAATGAGCTCTGGCTGGCCGGCAAGAGGCTTGAAAGCATACTTCGTCAGGCAAAAATAAAAGGGTGGGACTGGGATATAAAAAACAGATTGCTTACATTTCCTGAAGAGTCAGCTTTGGGAGAGCTTAAGGGCAGCCCATCTGGAGATAAAAACGGCATGCGCGTAGTGGACGGCTTTCCAGATGTCTCTTATAAATATATTCCGGAAAAAGACCATAAGGAATTTAAAACATATGTTTATAATGTTATAAACGGTAGGAACCAAAATGAGTACAGTATTGAAATCCCAATAGAAAAGAGCCGGGATGATATTGTCTGGTTAAAAATAGTATGTGAGACTATCAAAAATGAGGCGGGGGAAGCTGTAAGAGCCTTTGGTTACTATACTGACATTACTGAAGAAAAGGAGAGGTATTTCCGGGAAAGAGAGGATATGAAAACGCTGGAGATACTGCGGAGCCAAGCAATATATGATTTTAAAGTCAACCTGAACAACGACAGCTTTTCAGATGAGAATAACGGCGTATGGTTCGGTGAGACAGGCTGCAGAATGGACTGCGGATATACAGAAATGCTTGGATATGTATGCGGCGACCTTGTCTCAGAGGAGTTCAGAAATGAGCTTAAGGCTTTCACACGCAGAGAAAGGCTTCTTAAGCTCTATAACGATGGAATTCTTACGGATACAATTGAGTACCGGAGAAAATATATGGGACATGTAAAATGGTTTAGAATGATAGTTTATCTGGTTAAGTTTGAGTACAGCCCTGATATTTTTGCATACGTATTCATAATGGATATAGATGAGCAGAAAAAGCGTGAAATCAAGCTTACACAACTGGCTCATACAGACGCGCTTACGGGGCTTTTGAACAGGCAGGCCGCCATACCGATAATAGGAGAATATATTGAAGGTATGAAATCTGATGAAACAGCTGCCATTATAATGTTTGATATGGATAATTTTAAGGCCGCCAATGACGTTTTTGGACACTCTTACGGCGATAAGGTAATTAAACAGACGGCGGCAAGGCTGAAAATGCTGTTTAGGGAAGATGATATTGTATGCAGAATAGGCGGAGACGAATTCCTTGTACTGTGCAAAAATATTGACGAGAATGCCGTCAGCTCTAAAATGAAAAAAGTAGTTGAACAGGTTACTGTATGCGCCAGCGAGAGAAAAACTAAATTCACACTATCAGCGGGTTACTGCATGGTGCCTGCTGACGGAACAGAATTTAAGGAATTGTATCAGAAATCCGATATAGCACTGTTTGCAGCCAAAATGGACGGTAAATGTTCTTTTAAAAAGTATGAGCCTTCAATGAAGGAAGTCAGATATGAGCTTTTGGATAAATAAGTTCCGGCAAAAGAATATTTAATACAGTAAGCCCGACACATTATATGTATTGCCGGGCTTACTTAAAACTGGCAATTATGAGATACTTTCCTTTCCTTTTATTCTGATACATGATAGAATAAATAGAATATAATACCATTAAGAGCTGTTTGGAGGGTTACTTATGAAAAAATTTAAAACGTGTGTTTTGGCCGTATTGGCCGCTGGCCTGCTTCTGCTTCCCGGCTGTTCTAAAAGCGAGACTTCGCTGGATCCCGACAATCCAACGTCAGTTATAGTATGGCACTACTACAAGGGCACGCAGAAAACCGCATTTGACGAGCTTGTAAGCAAGTTCAATGAAACGGTGGGAGCGGAGGAAGGAATAGTAGTGACTGCGGAATCCAAGGGCTCTGTTGATGACCTTGCTGAAGCGGTTGCGGCATCTGCCAATCAGAAGGTTGGCTCGGAGGAGCTTCCGAATATTTTTGCAACTTATTCAGATACGGCCTATGTTGTAAACGAACTTGGCCTGCTGGCTGATATTAAACAATACATAACAGATGAAGAGCTTGGCGAGTATGTTGAGGGCTTTATACAGGAAGGCGAATTTACGGATGGAAGCCTGTATATATTCCCGGTTGCTAAATCAACTGAGCTGCTTTTTGTAGATATGACTGATTGGAATAAATTTGCTGAGGAAACAGGAGCCACTGATGAATCCTTTAAAACATGGGAGGGGCTTGCCGAGGTATCTAAGCAGTATTATGACTGGAGCGGAGGAAAGGCATTTTTTGGCCGCGACGCTTTTGCCAACTATCTGATAGTGGGCAGCCGCCAGCTTGGAAGTGAACTGTTTGAGGTCAACAACGGACAGGTAACTCTTAACTTAGACAGGGATGTAATGAGGCGCCTTTGGGATAACTATGCTGAGCCTTATATTAAAGGTTATTACGGAGCATACGGGCGTTTCAGAAGCGATGACGTAAAGACAGGAGACCTAATTGCGGTAGTAGGCTCAACCTCAAGTACAAGCTATTATCCAACGGAAGTAACAATTGATGGGGGAATTACGTATAATCCAATTGAGGGAAAGGTTTATCCGGTTCCCGGTTTTAAGGGAACAGAGGACTATGCTGTACAGCAGGGCGCAGGTATGGCCGTTACTAAAGGCGATACATTGAGTGAAAAGGCTTCTGTAGAATTTTTGAAATGGTTTACGGATGTTGAGCAAAATACGGATTTTTGCGTAAGTTCAGGCTACATTCCGGTAAAATACGAATCCAATACCAGGGAAAATCTTGAAGCGGCTCTTCAAAGAGAGGGTGTTGACAAGGACTCTCTTGTTTATGACAGCTTTCTTCTCGGCGTTGATACAGTAAATAATGTAAATTTGTATACAAACAGGCCCTTTGACGGAGGCGTTGAGGCCAGGGGTGTACTTACAGAGTTTATGACTGACAAAATAGACAACTATAAAGCGGAGCTTGAGGGCCTAAGCGGGGACGAGCTTGATACGGCCTTGGACAGCGCATTTGAAAGCTGGCTTACTGAATTGAGCACCGCACTTGAAAATTGCTGACAGACATTGAAATGAGATGATGACGCGTGGACAAAAGAGATAAAAAGAATAACACCATATTTCTTAAAACGTTCAAGCCGGTTTTTACTGTTCTTTTTATAACTATTGCCGTGTTTACAATTGTTTTTCAACTGAGCTTTCTTCAGTACCTGAAAACTAACGCTATCGACGTTTTTAACGAGCAGGTAACCAACAGAAAAATCTATGTCGAAAGCGAGATGGGCAAGTGGACATCTATCAACAGCAGCGCTAAGCTTATCACGCAGTCTATTGAAGATATAACTGCCAATAGGGGCGCGTCATTATCAGATATACGTACTGACCCGGAGCTTAATCAGCAAATACTTCAGGGAGTAATGGACGATGTTTTGGGAAATCTGCGTACTGGAGGCACAACTGAAATCTTCCTTATACTTGACGGCTGTGTTCCGGGAAGCGAATATAAGGATAACTTGAAACAGGGAATATATATAAGAAACAGCAATCCCGACTCGTATTCATCCAGCAATGAAAGCTTGCTTTTTGAAAGAGGAATGCCGATGATTTCAAAGCAGTGGCAGCTTCCTCTTGACAGCTTCTGGACGTCCAGCTGTACTATAAGCGACGGAGAGGACAGCTATCTTTACACAAAGCCGCTGGAGGCTGCTAAAAACAGTCCGGACTCAGATGCGGCGGATTTGGCATACTGGTGCTACAGCTATCCCATAAGCGAGTCAGACAGGGGTGTGCTGAGCTATTCTATACCGCTTATAGCGTCAGACGGCACAGTGCTTGGAGTATACGGCGTTGGAATAAGCGAGGACTATTTTGTTAAAACACTTAATTACAGGGAATTAGGCCCCAATAAGTCAGGCGCTTATCTTCTGGCAAAGACTACGGACGGAGTTAATTTTGAGTCATATATTTACAGCGGCTCGTCCTATAACAAATCCTCCCTTATATCTCAGACTATGACAATAAAAACAGGACGTGACTCGGTTTCAAGGCTGTACCAGAGGGATGAGGATAAAAGCTTTATTTGCGTAAGCACCCAGTACTTTACACTGTACAACAATAATACGCCGTTTGAGAATGAACGGTGGGCGCTGCTTGGTATACAGAATGAGGACAAGCTGCTTTCAGTATACAATAATGCTCAGACAACACTGCTGCTCCTTCTTATTTCAGCCTTAATTATAAGCGCAATAGGGATATTCAGGACAAGCCGCCTTATATCTAATCCTATTAGAAAGCTTGTGGAGGAACTTAGAAAAAGTGACCCCAACAGACCGATAAAGCTTAACAGGGTTAATGTAGATGAAATAGACGAGCTTGTAATGTCTATAGAAAGCCTGAGCTCAAGAGTAGCTGCGGCCTTCTCTAAAATATCTACCATAATACAGATGTCTGAATCAGGTATTGGAATTTTTGAATACAAGGAGAAGGAAAATTTAGTGTTCTGCAATCCTGAACTGTGCGAGATGATAGGGTTCTCCCCTAATACCGATTTGGCGGCGTATATTGACGGAACGGAATTTATCAAATGCCTGAAAGAGCTTGATAAATATGCTGTGCCGGGCGAGGAAAATCTTTATGAGGTATATACCTCATCGGGACGTCAGCGCTGGCTTAAACTGAATCAGACAACCGACGAGTCGTCCGTAATAGGCGTACTTATAGATATAACCTCAAATGTTCTTGAAAAGCGTCAGATAGAGTATGAAAGGGATTACGATATACTTACAAACATATATAACAGAAGGGCGTTTGAGGATAAGGTTAATATGCTCTTTAAACACCCTGATAAGCTTAAAACCGCAGTTGTTATACTTTGGGACATTGATAACCTTAAGTTTATAAACGATAATTACGGACACAGCGTGGGAGACAGCTACATTATATCCCTGGCGAACTGCCTCAAAAAATTCAATGACAGTACGACTGTATCCGCAAGGCGTTCAGGTGATGAATTTATTACACTCATTTACGGTAAGGACAGCAAGCAGGAAATACGGGAAATATTAAAAAGGCTGCAGGAAGAAATATCGGCGGCTTATATAAAGCTTCCAAACGGAAACAGCTATAAAACCAGAGTTTCAGCGGGTATGGCATGGTGCCCTTCAGACTCATCAGTATTTACCGAGCTTTTTCAGTATGCGGATTTCGCGATGTATACTGCCAAGCATAACAGGAAGGGAACGCTTGAGGGCTTTAACCTTGAGCTTTATAAGGAAAACAGGATTCTTGTCCAAGGGCAGGAGGAATTCAACAACCTTATGGACAAACATCTTGTGCGCTATATGCTCCAGCCGATTATCAGCGTACGGGACGGAGGGGTTTTCGGATACGAAATGCTTATGCGTTCGGAGGTGGAGCTGTTTAAATCTCCTGCGGATATTTTAAAGATGGCGCATTCGCAGTCAAAGCTTTATGACCTGGAGGTAATGACATGGTTTGAGGCAATGAGGACTTTTGTCAACCTTAAGGAGTACGGAATGGTTTCTGATGAAAGCAGGGTATTTATTAACTCAGTGTCAAATCAGCTTATGCAGCCGGATATGATAAGGCTTTTTGAAAAGACCTATAGGCAATATCTTCCGTATATTGTTTGTGAACTGACAGAGGAGGATCAGAGTGACTCCTCAATTACTCACGATAAGACTGAGCTGTTCAGAAACTGGAACTCTATGATAGCAATAGACGACTATGGCTGCGGATATAACAGCGAGGCAATACTGCTCGAAACTTCGCCGGATATAGTTAAAATTGATATCAGCATTGTCCATGGGGTTGACAGTGACGAGGACAGAAGACAGCTTGTAAAGAACCTTATATCCTATGCAAAGGAAAGGAATATTATGGTACTTGGAGAGGGAGTTGAAACAAAGGATGAGGCGGAGGTTCTTATTTCCCTAGGAGTCGACCTGCTTCAGGGCTTTTATCTCGCGAGACCGTCATACGACGGCGCTCTTCCTTCAGAGGAGCTTTTGGAGGAAATACGAAACATATATAGGAAATATCAAAAATAAAAAGAGGGGTAAACCGAATAGGTTTACCCCTCTTTTTACCTTATAAGGGAATACATCATCATGTCCAGTATCTTGCCGTTTTTAACCGCATTTTTCCTTAAAATGCCTTCGCATACAAAACCATTCTTCTCCAGAATACGGCGGGAGGCCAGGTTGTATGCAAACGGTTCGGCAAAAATACGGATAATATCTGAATTTTCAAACACCGTTTTACATATTGCCGCTACTGCTGATGTGCCTATTCCTTTACCCCAATAGGGCTCCGCAATATAATAGCCCATTTCAGCAGTTCTAAAGTGAATATTGTCCTGTCGGAACACACCGATACTTCCTACTGCTTTGCTCCCGCAGACAATTGCAAAGGCAAATGTCGAGCTTTTGTCGGCGTTCATAACGGAGCTTATAAATTCCTCGGCGTCAGCCTTGGTATAAGGGTAGGGAATGCCGTCTCTGAGGTTATCAAGTACGTTTTTGTTGTTTATCGCTTCAGCCAGGTTCATGGCGTACTCCATTTTCCATGGCCTCAATTCACAGTCCATTGTCGGCCTCCTTTACTATAAATCCTATTTTGTCACGCTAGGCTGGACGCCCGTTTAAATCTGAAAGCTCACCTGTAACGGAGTCCATTATGTATCCGTAAATCTTAACATCTGACGGTATGAGTGGATGGCTGCGCAGAAGCTCTACAGAGCTTCTGACAGCCTGTGCCACATCTTCGAAGCCCGTCAGCCAGCGCTCAAGGTCGATTCCGAAGTAGCGAACCATATTTAAACTGCTAACGCTTACCCCGCGTTCCTCCATCTCACACAGCATTTTTTTGCCGTCCATATGCTGTACGCCGCAGTCAGTATGCCCAATGACCATTACGTCCGTAACTCCCAGCTCATAAATGGCAATTAGTAGGCTGCGTACAGCACTGCCAAAGGGGTGGGAAATTACGCCTCCCGCGTTTTTAATTATCTTAGCATCTCCGTTTTTAATACCAAGGGCGGCCGGAAGCAGTTCTGTCAGCCTCGTATCCATGCATGTGA
>CAUHBX010000016.1 GCA_959604475.1 uncultured Eubacteriales bacterium | reverse complement strand
CGATAATTTTCAAGAAGAGAGGATGAATAATATGAAATTATTACACACAAAGTTACCGGAGTTCATCAAGAAGATGCAGGTAGCTGCGGCTGAAAAGGGAGCCGTACCCAAGGAAATAGATATAAAAGGATTTGAAAATTTAAAGTCGGCAAAAATGCAAAGTATGAGAACCGGGCGTATCGAACATGCAGTCGGAGAAGTAGCAGATGCTGATGGAGTAGAAAGGCTTGAACTAATAATGATTCCCCGCGTCCCCGAGACAATGCAGACCGTAATTGTCAAGGGAATAGATAAAGACGGAAAATGCCCGAAGGCCGTTCTCGAGGTTATCAATGTCCTTCATCCCACAGAGGAAGCGTACCTTCTTGACTGTGAGCCTGAAAATATAGATGACAGAAGGCCGCCAATTGGAAATCACTAAGACAGGAGGAATTGACATGGCACAGTTAAAATATAGAATGATACCGGAGGGTACGTTAAACGGAAAGCTTGTCCCTCTGAATATAGTATTAATTGATTTAAAGGACGTAAAGGAATGCGGGCTTGAGTGCAAGCAGGCGTTTGAGCTTGTGGCCTCTACAATTGACGGACCTGCGGGCCTTAATATTATTGACCTTGACGCGTGCACGACAACAAGCGACGGCGTTGTAGTGGAAGGCTCGATTATGAGGATGGCGGCCTCGGACAGAGGAAGAATAAATAAGGACTTCGGTTATCTTGAGATGATACCCCTTAACTATACTGACGAGGACTTAAAAAGGGAACCCCACCTTAAGGTATGGAAGGACAAATATCCGAACCGCACCCTTTATATGGGGCCGGATTATACAAAGAAAATAATACCTGTACATAACGTAGTAATCACAGGACGCGCCTCAAACAACAACTCGGCAACGGAAATGATGAACATAGTAACAATGGAGGAAATCCTGCTTCCCATTCTCGGTCAGCTTGAAATTATGAAGGGCGGAAAGGTGCTTCTTGGAATGACAGGAGAGGTAATCTCAGTAGGAATAGGAATGGTAGTGCCTGAGCAGTACGGCCGAATAGTACCTAAATGCCAGTACAGATGCGGAGATACAGCGCACGGCTCAGGAGAATATGCAAAGACATTAAAGAAACATATTCCGATTATCTGCGCGGCTAAGCCAGTACTTGCCAGATATATAGTTCAGGCGCTTGAATGCGGACTTGTACCGGGCAGAACAGTTGGAGGCTCACCGGCAGTGCTTACAGTAGCAAAATACCTTCATAAGGAAATCGACTTTGAAAATATCACGGAAAAGGCATACGAGGAGCTTGCAAGCGTAGGCTGCACCAAGGAATGGATGCACAGTGAATTCCCTCTGCTTTCTGCGGAAGAAATCATAGCAAGGGCGGACGAGCTAATCCCCGGCTGTGATGACTATAAAGAATACAGCGGCAAAGACATTGCTGAGGTCAGGTATGTAAAGTGCTGATAAATTAGACATTCAATTGCTCCATTTGAGCCGTGGGCGTGGTTTGTAAAAATCACACTCACGGCTTTGTTATTTTTTTGAAAAATTTTTAAATAACTATTGACATTTCTGTTAGTGTATACTAATATTATAGAACAGTTAGGACGGCCTAATTTATAGGCCGTTTATAAAAAATCAAACGTTAGTTATATATAACAAAAAAGGAGGCCGACATGATGCCCTTATCAATGGCAAATCCCGGAGAGATTATGAGCATACAAAGAGTAGGCGGAAGCGCGGAAACAAGGAAGTTTTTAGAAAACCTTGGATTTGTAACCGGAGGCGAGGTTAAGGTGCTGACGGTAACCGCAGGAAATCTTATTGTTCAGGTAAAAGAGTCAAGAGTAGCCATAAGCAGTGAAATGGCAAAAAAAATAATGGTTTAAGGAGGAAACAGCGGTGAAAACTCTTAGAGACGCCAAAATTAGCGATACAGTCACCATTAAAAAACTTCACGGTGACGGAGCTGTAAAACGCAGAATTATGGATATGGGAATAACAAAGGGAATACCTGTATACATAAGAAAAGTAGCTCCATTGGGAGACCCCATTGAGATTACCGTAAGAAATTACGAGCTTTCTATCCGTAAAGCGGATGCCGAGCTTATAGAGGTTGAATAAACCTTTTTATTTAAACTGAGTGTTAGATTGAACTAACGAAAGGAGTAACAGTTTTATGGACATTAAAATAGCTCTCGCAGGCAATCCCAACTGCGGGAAAACAACATTGTTCAACGCTCTTACCGGCTCTAACCAGTTTGTTGGAAACTGGCCCGGTGTTACGGTAGAGAAAAAAGAGGGTAAACTTAAAGGGCATAAAAATGTAACAATCATGGACCTTCCGGGTATATATTCGCTTTCGCCCTATACCCTTGAGGAGGTTGTAGCGAGAAATTATCTTGTTAATGACAGGCCGGACGTAATTCTTAATATTGTTGACGGCACAAATATAGAGAGAAACCTCTATCTTACAACACAGCTTACAGAGCTTGGCATTCCTGTTATTATGGCGATAAATATGATGGATGTCGTAAATAAGCAGGGAGACAAAATTGATACAAAGCGCATTGAAAAGGAACTTGGGGTAACAGTGTGCCCTATATCTGCGCTGAAAGGCGAAGGGGTAATGGAGGCTGCCCAGGAGGCTGTTCAGATAGCTTCGTCAGGGGTTAAGACAGTCCCGTTACATAAATTCGGCGGCAGCGTGGAGCACGCGATTGCGCATATTGAGGAAGCCGCTCTCCATTCTCTTCCTGAGGAACAGCAGAGATGGTACGCAATCAAAATTTTTGAGCGTGACCCTAAGGTACTTGAACAGCTTAATATCCCCGCAGAAACACTGAAGCATATTGAAAACGACATAGCAGCATGCGAAAAGGAGCTTGATGACGACGCTGAGTCTATTATTACTTCCTCCAGATATGATTGGATTGCTAAAATAATTAACGATTGCTATCATAAAAAAAATAAATCCAGGCTTTCCACATCAGATAAAATCGACAAGGTTGTAACAAACAGATGGCTTGCCCTTCCTATATTCGCGCTTGTAATGATAGGAGTTTATTACATCGCAATCAGTACTGTAGGCGATATGCTCACAGGTTGGACTAACGACGTTTTTGTGGGTGAAATGATTGTTGAGCCTTTAAGAGCCTTTATGGAAGGCGTTAACTGCGCCCCCTGGCTTGTAGGTCTTGTTGTAGACGGTATCGTATCCGGCGTCGGCGCGGTTCTTGGCTTCGTCCCTCAGATGCTCGTGCTTTTCCTTATGCTCTGCATACTTGAGGACTGCGGATATATGGCGCGTATAGCCTTCATCATGGATCGTATTTTCAGACGTTTCGGACTTTCGGGAAAAAGCTTCATTCCAATGCTTGTAGGAACAGGCTGCGGCGTTCCCGGTATTATGGCCTCTAGAACTATCGAGCAGGACAGAGACCGTAAAATGACAATAATGACAACGACATTTATTCCATGCGGAGCTAAGATGCCTATAGTAGGACTTATGGCAGGAGCTATTTTCGGCGGCGCATGGTGGGTAGCGCCTTCGGCATATTTTATCGGAATTGCTACAATTATTATTTCAGGTATTATGCTTAAGAAAACAAAGCCCTTTGCGGGTGAGCCGGCCCCCTTTGTTATGGAGCTTCCCGCTTACCACAGGCCTACAGTAATGAACGTGCTCAGAGGAACATGGGAAAGAGGCTGGTCATTTATTAAAAAGGCCGGTACAGTTATCACACTCGCTTCAATCTTTGTATGGTTTACATCAAGCTATGGATTTACAGCGGCGGGCTTTGGCGCTGTAGAGGATATGGACGCTTCAATCCTCGCTCAGATTGGTTCAGGACTTGCTGTAATATTCAGACCCCTTGGCTTTGGAAACTGGCAGTCAAGTGCGGCTACCGTTCTTGGACTTGTTGCTAAGGAAGAGGTTGTCGGCGCCTTCGGCACACTCTATGCAGTAGCGGGAGACGCCCTTGAAATGGTAGAGGAAGGCGCTTACGCAGGCCTTGCGCCCATAGCGGCACACTTTACACAGCTCTCAGCGTATTCATTCCTTGTATTTAATCTTCTGTGCGCACCATGCTTCGCTGCAATCGGAGCTATCAAGCGTGAGATGAACAACGTTAAATGGACATGGGCCGCAATCGGATACCAGTGCGGTATTGCATATGCGATGTCTCTCATTGTATACCAGCTTGGCGGAATAATTACAGGTGAGGTTGGATTTGGTATCGGAACTATAGCTGCGATTATAGTGCTTGTATTCTTAATTTATATGCTTTTCAGAAAAGGATATCAGTATCAGGAAAAAAATCCTCTCCGTGCGGTAGACGCCGTACGCTCATAAGGGAAGGAGAATTAATATGGCTACTTTTATAATTGGTTTGGCGGTTTTTGCCTTAGTAGTGCTCATTGTACGCTCAATAATTAAAGAAAAGAAAAAAGGCGGCTGCATTGGCTGCTCCGGGAGCTGCGGACACTGCTCAGGGCACTGCACGCCCCAGAAGAGGTGAGCCATGGAATTTACAGTCTCACAGTTAAAATACATACTGGCCCTCGGCGCTTTGTCCGAGGCCGGTGACGTTAGGATTGTTGATATCGCCAGGACCTTGAATATTCAAAGGTCCAGCGTTTTCAACATGCTCAATAAACTGGCAAACGCAGGTATAATCGAAAAGAAGGAAGATAAAACCGTTGTGCTGACCGATAAGGGGAAAAGTACGGTAAAGAGCCTGTATAGGAAGGTAAAGGAAACAGCCCTGAAAATGGAAGAATGCTTTGAGCTGGATTCCGGCAGAGCGGAGGAATGCGCCTTGCTTGTTATCTCTTTTGAGGATATGGACGCGGTATAGTATTTTCTGAAAACGGAAAGGAAGTAGTAATAATGGCATGGTACAAAAATAAAAAGATTTGGAGCTACGTGGGAGGATTGGCCACGGTAATTGTAGGCTCAAAAATTCTTAAGGCGCCGAAGACGCGTGAATTATGCGTTAAGACTATTGCGGCAGGTATGACAGCGAAGAACAATGCCGCCGCGTCTATTCAGAACATAAAAGAAGACGCTCAGGATATTTGCAAAGACGCAAAGGAAGCTGCCGCTAAGGCTGAAGATGAGCAGTTTGAAGGCGCTGAGGAATAATGAAATATAAAATTGCTTATGACAGACCGGGCAGACTTCGTGTACGCTGCGGTACCAATGTTTTCAGCGCTGAACAGGGCTACGGAATAGCCGCGAGGCTGAAAGAGGGGGCCGGCGCTTCAGAGGTAGAGGTCTGTCCCATCAACGGGAGCCTTCTTATTTATTATCCCGAAAATAACAAAAAGGCCGTTCTCTCCATTCTTAACGGACTAAAAAGATGCGATTTACCCGTTGCAAAACCTGATTACGGTGATACAAAAAAAGAAATAGACAATGACTTCATCCAGCAGGCCTCGGCTCTCGTTGTGGGACACTATATTAAAAAACTGCTTCTGCCGCCTCCTTTAAGGCTGGCAGCCACACTTTGGAACGCATTGCGCTTTTGGTCTGAGGGGGCAAAAAGCCTTCTCTCCATGAGACTTGACGTTCCGGTGCTTGACGCCGCGTCGGTGGGAGCTGCGTTTATACAGAGGGACATAAAGACTGCCGGCTCTATCATGTTCCTGCTGAAATTATCAGGACTTCTTGAGGACTATACCAAAAAACGCACGACAACGGTGCTTACTCAGTCACTGGCCGTAAATGTGGATTTTGTATGGTTGGTTTGTGATGAAGGCTCGGAGGTTCTGACCCCTATGTCCAAGGTGAAAAAGGATGACGTCATAAGGGTAAGGACAGGCGCCCTAATACCTGTTGACGGAATTGTAAATCATGGCGACGCAATGGTAAATGAGGCATCCATGACGGGAGAGTCGCTTCCTGTTCACAAGAAACAGGGAATAAGCGTATATGCCGGAACTGTAATATCAGAGGGCTGTATTGACATTAAGGTAACAGCTCTGCCAAGTGACAGCAGAATTCAGCAGATAGTCGGCCTAATAGAAAATTCGGAAAGCTTAAAGGCAGGAGTGCAGTCCAGAGCCGAACATATGGCGGACAGGATAGTTCCTTTCAGCTTTGTAGGAGCTTTGGCTGTTGGCGTATTTACAAGGAGCATGGCAAAGGCTTTGTCCGTATTTATGGTAGACTATTCATGTGGAATTAAGCTGTCGGCCTCAATATCCGTAATATCAGCCATGAGGGAGGCCGCCTCCAGACGAATTATGGTTAAGGGAGGAAAATTCCTCGAGGCCTTTGCGAAGGCTGACACAATAATATTTGACAAGACAGGAACGCTTACAGCGGCCTGCCCATCGGTATGTTCAATTCTTCCGTTTGGAGACTATACGGAAGAGGAAATTTTAAGGAATGCGGCATGCATTGAAGAACATTTTCCCCACTCAATGGCAAGGGCGGTAGTGCGTTTGGCTGAGCAAAGGGGACTTACCCATGAGGAAAGGCATGCGGAGGTTGAGTATATTGTGGCACACGGCGTTGTCACAAGGCTTAACGGAGAACGTACGCTAATAGGCAGCGCACATTTCGTATTTGAGGACGAGAAGGTTGAATATACGCCTGAACAGCAGGAGGCCGTAGATGCCTCCGCAGGCGGTGGCTCGGCGCTTTACCTTGCCATAGGCGGAAAGCTGGCGGGAGTAATATTTATAAACGACCCTCCCAGGAATGAGGCCGCCGAGGCGATAGACGCCCTTAGAGCGGCTGGTATAAAGAAAACGGTAATGCTCACCGGGGATTCCGAAAATGCCGCCAAAGCCGTGTGTAAGAAGCTGGGAATTGACGAATACCGCTCTCAGGTGCTTCCGGAACAAAAAGCGGAATTTGTTGAAGCCTTTAAGAAAAAGGGAAGAACTGTAATTATGGTTGGCGACGGAGTTAACGATTCACCGGCGCTCGCCGCAGCTGATGTTTCGGTGTCCATGAAAGATTCCTCTGACATTGCAAGAGAGGTAGCCGATGTTACTCTGCTTTCGGCTGATTTAAGGGAGCTGGCAGTTTTAAAGCTTCTTTCTGTTGAATTGCTGAAAAGAATTGAGAATAATTACAGATTTATAATAGTTTTTAATACGGTGCTTTTAGCACTTGGGCTTGCGGGAACCATTGCTCCGGGAAGTGCGGCGCTTTTTCATAATGCGTCAACAATGGGGATAAGCGTTTCATGCATGAGGCCTTTAATAAAATAAGCTGTGCGGACGAAATGTCCGCTTTAAATATAAATGATTGTTAGGATATACTAACTTAAAAGGAAAGGTGATGTGTATGAGTGTTGTAATTATAGGCGGAAATGAAAGAATGGAAAGGCAGTACCAGCAAATCTGTAAAACATATGGTTACAAGGCGAAGGTATTTACTAAGGAGTCTGGCTCTATTAAAAGAAAAATCGGCAGCCCTGACCTGATGATTTTATTTACAAATACGGTATCGCACAGTATGACTGCCTGTGCCATTCAGGAAGCCAAAAAAAACGGAACCCCTGTGGCTCGTACGCATACTTCAAGCGCAGACGCACTCCATAAAATAATGAAGGCGCACTGTGAATCCTGCCCCCAGAGGGGAGAGTGTATTTATGCGGATATGTTCGATTGAGAAATGTATTATAGAGCATTGTTCGCCCACATTGGCAGGTTTGAAGCCCGCCGGATTGTTCAGTTGCTGCCTGTTTGAGGAAGATATGCTCAAACAGGTGAAGGAGCTAAATATGAAGCTTAATCCAAAAGATATAGTTGTGTCCGTTATGACAAGAAAGGACGGACGCGCTTTGATATATGTCTATAGAAAAAGCAGACTGAAGAAAGAGCTTCAAAATAAGGAAACGTCAGAATTTCTCGCAAAATACGGCTACAGCCACCTGTCAGCGGAAAAGGCAGTCGCAAGGCTTAAGAACAGGCTTGCCCAAAGTGAGGGCTTCCCCCATGAAATAGGAGTTTTCCTGGGTTATCCGTTGGGGGATGTTGTCGGCTTCATTGAAAACGGCGGCCGAAACTGTAAATGCGTAGGCTGCTGGAAGGTTTACTGCGACGAGTGTGAAGCGGTGAGGCTATTTGAGAAATACCGAAATGTACGAAGATTTATAAGAGATTATATGAAACCGGAAAGACAGTTTTACAGCTTACTGTAGCTGTTTAACATAATATAAAGAAAAGAGGGAGAACTATGAAGACTGCAGTTGTATATTGGAGCGGTACAGGAAATACAGAAATAATGGCGGCAAAGGTAGCCGACGGTGCGAAAGCGGCCGGGGCTGATGTAAGCATATTTACGGCGTCTCAGTTTTCAGCCGATATGCTTGACGGGTTTGACTGCGTGGCGCTTGGCTGCCCGTCAATGGGAGATGAACAGCTTGAAGAGTCTGAATTTGAGCCAATGTTCCTTGCATGCATGGAGGGGCTTAAGAAAAAGAAGGTTGGACTTTTCGGCTCTTACGGCTGGGGAGACGGCGGCTGGATGAGGTCATGGGAGGAATTGTGCGGAAATAACGGTATATTTCTTGCGGCAGACAGCGTAATATGCTGCGGAGCGCCAGACGACGGGGTCTCCGCTGAGCTAGCTGAGCTTGGAAGAGCGCTCGCTTAATTTATACTACAAATTAAAGAAATATATTAACCTTCCGGAGCGAGTTTTCCGGAAGGCTTTAGCGCGTTTGGAGGAATTATAAATGAATTTTTCAACAGGAATTGCCATCATTGTGCTTTTGATAATTGTGATTTTTTCAATTAAAAGCTACTGCAAAAAGATAAGTAGCGGCTGCTGCGGTGTGGGCGGCGGCAGCGTGAAGAAAATAAGGCCTAAGGATATGGATTTGAAAAATTATCCATATGAAAAGATAGTTTATATTAGCGGCATGACCTGCAAAAACTGTGCGGCAAGGGTTGAAAATGCTTTTAACAGCAGGGACGGATTTTATGCAAGGGTAAGTCTGAGCGAAAAGACGGCCGATGTGCATATGAAAAAACAGGTGGATGACAGTATGATAAGGGAAATTATACGTTTATCGGGCTATACGGCCGAAAGCTTTGAAAGGCTTAAATAAATTTGCTTATTTTAGAAAGGCTGAATTTATATATTGATTGCATTTCTAATAGGACAGATGATATACTGTTTCAGTAGGAGGCTGATATAATGAGATATGAAAGTACCTTATTATCCGTAAAGGATATTAAAAAATCAATTAAATTTTATGACGAAGTATTTGGCCTTAAAGTCGAAACTGACTTCGGGGCTAACGTGACGCTAACAGGAGGGCATATAGCACTGCAGACGGACGATACGTGGAGGGGCTTCATCAATAAGGAAGTCACCTATGGGTCAAACGCATCCGAAATATATTTTGAGGAAGATGATTTTGACAGCTTTATTGAAAAGCTGTCATTAATGGATATAGAATATGTACATCCGGTTAAGGAACATTCCTGGGGACAGCGAGTCGTAAGAATATATGACCCGGACAGGCACATAATTGAAATCGGAGAGAATATGGTATCCGTAGTTAAAAAATTTCTGGCGAGCGGCATGAGCGCTGAGGAAACGGCTGTAAGGATGGACGTACCGATTGAGTATATTAAAGGGTGTATGAATTGAAATAAAAAAGCATGGAAAAAATTTTCTGTGCTTTTTTATTTTTATCCGCACAAATTGCAGTATTATTTCGTTATACATTATGAAAGGAGGCTGTATAGTGTCACCTGATTTGAGCGCTCAATATGACAAGATTTATAAATACTGCTACTTTAAGACCGGCGACGCTGTGCTTGCCGAGGATTTAACGCAGGAGACCTTTCTCAGGTTCTACAAAGGCGGAAGCTATGAGGAGAGGGGAAAGGTTATGGCTTATCTCTACACAATAGCCGGAAATCTGTGCAGGGATAATTTCAGAAAAGAGAGTACTGAACAAATTGATGATAATATCCCTGCCCATGAAAGGGATTTGGATTTGACGCTTGCCATAAGGTCAGCAGTTGACAGGCTGGACAGCGTAGAAAAGGAAATTATAGTGTTAAGAATAATAAACGGTCAGTCGGCCGCTGAAACCGCGGACATAACGGGGCTGTCAAGATTTGCGGTATACAGGAAACAGAAGGCTGCTATAAAAAAGCTGAAGGACTTTCTTGGAGGTGATTTTTGTGAGTAAAAAAATAAACGATGCCATTCGTCTGGCATATAAGCCGCCGGAGCCTTTAGAAAAGGGGCGTTTTCTAGCGGGGTTTAGAGAAG
>CAUHBX010000015.1 GCA_959604475.1 uncultured Eubacteriales bacterium | reverse complement strand
ACTGTGAGTATGTAACCTCTTCGTCGTTAAAGGTACACTCGATATTTCTGTCAACCGGAAGCGACATTCTGTTTTCATCGGCATCAAGTATTGCCAGCTTTTTGCTTTCGGCAGCCTTTACTATTCCCTTTGCCTTCTTAGCCTGCGCGTCTGCCCTTATGACTAAATCCTTACTGTTAAATTCCAGTGTAACAAGCACATCCGATGATTTAAGGGCGTTTTTAATATCCTTATATTTAGCCTCCGAGCCGTTTAATGTCAGCACAGCGTCGTCGTCCAAATCGTACTCAGCAGTTCTTCCGAAATTGGATTTTACCTCAATTGACGACGAGCTGATGCTTATAAGCTCACCGTTGTTATATGTATCGTGGAAAATTTCAACCTTTGTTGCCTTATTAAGGTTATTTACCTTAACCTTTGCAAACAGTCCGCCGTCCTTTTCATCAAAAAGGCTCTCTGCCTTGGATTCGCTTATTTTTGTTCCGTCCAGATAAATCTCGCTGTTGCTTGCCAGCTCCACCTTGACATTTTTACTGTTGTTCTTTGCGTACTCATATTTAACATATACTGCGCTGTCCTTTACGTTTGTCAGCTCGCCCTCAACATCGCAGAATTTAGCGCTGAGGGACTCCACGTCACCTGCAGAGTCAAGCTTAACCTCAACATAAAGCACGTTTCTGTCCGTTACATATTCATAAAGGTCGTCCTTGGAAACAACGCTTCCGTTAAGCGTAATTCTCGGATTGGACGCAAACTCATATCTTGACTGCTTTCCGTCCTCGGTATCAAAAGTAATTACCTTTGATGTTATGTTATTGAGGTAGCCTTCAAGGGAATTTCCCTTTTTAGTATCCTCTTCCTCCAAATCCTCCACATCGTCTTTAATTATAACAGATACAACAACTCCGCTTGATGTTGTCACCGTAACCGTATCCCCAAGGCTTATATCCTTGTAGCTTTTAACCTCTCCGTCGGTGTTTATTACAGGAGTTGAGGCATTAATCGTAAATGTCGATGTTTTTCCTGTTCCTGCCTCGCTTACCGCTATTGTCTGCTGGTCATTCCCATTGTCCGTAAGGATTATTTTTCCGGTAAAGCTTCCGACAGTCTGCGGGGCTTCAGTCTTTTTAAGCTCGTTTATTTTATTGTATGATTTTGATGCTATAACAGCCATTTCAGCCCTGTTGATGTAGTTTTTGGGGTTGAAGTTTCCGCTGTCATCACCCACAAGTATCTCAAGCCTTGCCAAAAGGTCTATGTAAGGCACACTGCTTGCAGTAATTTCATCTTTATCCTTAAAAGTTAGCGACGCAGATGTATTCACATCCGATATATGGCTTAATGCCTTTCCGAATATAACCGCTACATTCTCACGCGTAGCGTCCCTGTTTATTCCGGCGCCCTTCATAAATATTTTAACATCGTTTTCGCTTACAACTCCGCTTTCAAGCCCATAGGCGACAGATGTATACGCCCATTCGGGAATGTTGGCAGCCTGCATGGCGCCCTTCCATTTTGCAGAGGCGTCAGTGCTCGTTTTAAGGCTGTCTGTTCCTTTAAGCACGCTGTAGGCAAGCTGCATTGCCTCACAGTATGTAATCCTGTCCTTTGCGCGGAAAGTCTTATTTCCCGCACTGTCAGTGTCCCCCACCATAAGGCCCAAGTCTGCAACACTGTTTATGTATTCCTTTGCCCCCTCCCAGGGAACATTGTTTATATCGCTGAAATTAGCCGCGCTAGCGCTAACAGCCATGCCCACTGACATAACGGCCGCAAGAATTAATGCTGTAATCTTTTTCATCCAATCTCCTCCTTATTTATTGAATTCCAGTTCCTCGGGCTTCCTAAGCCTTTGGTGCTTAAGAACCGGAACATTATAATATTCTCCAAGCTTTCTTACTAAGTCTTTATAACAGCCCTTAAGCTTGTCATGGAAGGCTATAGCCTCAATACCTCCTCTGATTGCGTCAACGCAGTCACAGGCCCTTTTGAAGCCGTCCTCATTCTCATACTGCCCTGAAACAAGCCATTGGTTGGCCATAATATGGCTTACTCCAAAGCATTCATTGTCTCCCCAGTCTGTAAAAACAGCTTCGGCGTAATTGGGGTCAAAGTGGACGCCCCCAACGCAAAGTATATTGTGTATTCTCTTGCCGTCATTATCAAATACATGCGTCAGCGTCCTTGCAAGCGCAAGGCATGCCTTCTCGTTAGTCCAGCTTTCTTCCTCGCTTCCGACTTCAATATCAACCATCGGAACCTTGTATTGAAGAAGAAGCGTCGGGTCAGCTTCGTCGCTGTGCGCTCCTGACCAGTGTGTAGCCTCCGTTGCCACTGTAAAATTCTCAAGGCCAAGCTTGTCCTTTTCCTGCTTGTAGCCTCTCAAAAGATTATGCATAAATTTTGTGTCAATAACGTCAAAAGTTCCTGAATTCATGTCCCCAAGCGAATGGACCGTCAGCACCCTTTCAGGTGAATTTGCGCCCTCATGCCATGTTACCATGGCGGACATATCAAAGTCAGAGAAATATTTATTCATATACGGCAGATACCTTTCATAGTCAAGGCACAGGGCTATTTCTGTGGGAACGAAATAATATTCGTGTCCGTCCTTTTCATAAATATAAACTTCCCTGCCATCGAATTCAAAGTCCGCCTTTTTCTGAAAACAGCCTTCCCTTTCAAGAAGCTCCCATACTATAGAGGCCACATGCCCCCAGTTCTTATTATTGCATATATAGTAAACCGCTTTCATTTAGATTCCCCTCACTTGTGCGATAATTGTATCATAACAGGCCATATAAATCAAATATTCAGACCTGCAAGAGTATGCCATAAACCGATTGTTTTCGCATTTTACTCCTAAAGTACCAGCTTATGTATGAAACTTTCTTGAATATAGCACAGCCGCGTCTGATATTCAATATTTATGCAAACAAAAAACAGGCTTTTTAAAGCCTGTTTTAAATTATTTCGTTTCAGCGTACATATGGGTAATATACCCGTCATTGTCATATTTTATAGCAACCGTTGAGTAGTTAAGCCTTACAGCCTTTTTAAAATCTGTAAGCCTTTTCTTTTTGCCGTCAACATAGTATCTGGCATTGTCCGCAAATTTATATTCAAACTCGCGGCCCTCATCGTCAAGCACAGTTACCTTTTCACCGTTAATTTTTGAAATAACAGCCTCTTCAAGCATAATACTGTACATATGCAGTTCTTTGATTGCGGCCTGGGGATAAACGTAGTATTCGTCGTTGTATTCTACCTCGGCCTCTCCGTAAATGTGAAGGTACTTTTCTGTTTTTTCGTCATCTTCTTCATCATCGCCAATTTTCTTTTTGCCGAGAAGCTCAAGAAGCTCGTCATAATCTATTTCATCGTCATCATAATAGAGGCTGCTGTCGTCATCTATAATATATGACCTGCTCAGTCCGCTTGTAAAAGTAATTGTTACAGTATCGAATGCGTACTCATATTTTCTGCTTCCCTTTTTATAAGAACCCTGCTTTGTTCCTGCGCCCGACACGCGTCCTTCAACCTCAGCCCTTGTACAGTATATCTCCATTGCAATATCATCGGAGTTAACGTATACATCGGCCTTTACAAGTATTCCGTTTGAGGTGAGTGAATAAATGCCCCTCGTGCTTATTTCCTCGCCGTCAAGATAGAACTGGGAATTCCATGCCCTGTCAAGAATTACGCTGCTGCCGTCGAAGGTATAAATCTGTATTGATGTATCTGTTACGTTGTTTATATAACCCGAATAATCACTCTGCGGCTTATCGTTGTGTACAGGGTCCTCCTCCAAATCCTTCAGGATACTGCTGGTCTTTGTGGCAATTACAGCCATTTCTGCCCTGTTAACCGTATTATTCGGATTAAAATTATTGTTTTCATCACCGACAATTATTCCAAGGCTGGACAGCAGGCTAACATAGGGCTGGCAGACGGTTGAAATCTTATTTACATCTGCAAAGCTTTTTGCTCCGGCCGATGCCTTTTGTCCCTTCTTCTCAAGGAATCTACCGAAAATATATGCCGTATCCTCCCTGGTGGCGTTTCTTGCCGTCCCGTCAAGGTTCATAAAAGACGATATATTAGTACGCGATATAATCCCGTTTTCCAGCGCATAGGCTACGCAGTCATAGGCCCACCTGGGAATATTGTTTTTTCTCATGTCCTCGGCCCATTTATTTATTGTCTCATCGCTTGCCTTCTCGCCTGAAAGGCTGTATACAAGCTGTACCGTTTCGTTATAGGATATGCTGTCCCTGGCGCGGAAGACCCTTTCTCCATTATCATTTACATCTCCGACCATAAGGCCGTTCTGGTATACGCTGTTTATGTACGCCTGGGCGCCTCCCCAAGGCACATCATTTATATCTGCAAAAGTTTCCGCCGCTGTAACACTTACAGCAGACCCAGCCGCCATTACAGCCGCGAGAAACAGTGCCGCTTTCCTGTTCATAAACACCCCTCCAAATAAATAAGTCTATATAGATTTACTATACCATAAAAAGCATAAAAATGCGAAGTTTGGCGAAAATTTTTTTCTAAAAATTTCTTAACAAACCCTTGGGTTATTGATATGGCAAAATATGTATAGTAGAATTAATAATATTAAACTTTGAATATGAAAAAATATTATAAAATCAGTTACGGCAATTTGAAAGGACATTGTTAATGGATAATATAATAATCAGAAACGAAACTCCTGACGATTACAAAGCTGTTGAGCATGTAATACGGGAAGCCTTTTTTAACCACTATTGCGAGGGCTGCGTTGAGCACTATCTGGCGCATATAATGCGTACAAGCAGCTCCTTTATAAAGGAACTGGATTTTGCCGCGGAAATCTACGGCAAAATTGCAGGAAGCATCATGTATACCAAGGCGAAAATCCTCTGTGATAACGGGAAAGAAGTCCAGGTCTTATGTTTTGGACCAGTTGCCGTGCTTCCTGAATATCAGTGTCAGGGAATAGGAAGCGCATTAATAAAACACAGCCTTTCAAAAGCGGAGGCAATGGGCTATGGCGGGGTACTGATAATGGGCGACCCTGATTATTACTGCAGTTTCGGGTTTGTTCCCGCCGAAAAATACGGTATAGGCACAGCGGGCAATATGTTTGCCGCCGCACTTTTAGCGCTTGAGCTGAAAAAAGGCGCGCTGGCAGGCTGTGCAGGACGGTTTATAGAGGATAAGGTTTTTGAGATTGACGAGGCGGAGGCTGAGGAATTTGACAAAGGCTTTCCCCATAAAGAAAAAATTTCAGGACTGCCGTCCCAGAAAAGATTTCAAGAGCTTGTCTCTATGATGAGTCAAAGATAATAATTGCAGTTTGGCATAGTCTTTTGGCTATGCCCTTTTTATTTATGAACACGTTCATAAATAGATTGACAGCCAAAGTAAAGATAGTTATACTATAAATGAACACGTTCATATATTAATGAAAGGAGGTTATCCATGAGAAAGAAAGATGATACCCTGTACAATATCCTGCTTACACACGCAAGAAATATAGCGGATTCTAAGGGCATTGAATCCGTCAATATCCGCACAATCGCACAACTGGCAGGAGTTGCAACGGGCACTGTATATAATTATTTTTCCAGCAAGGACGATATTCTTCTTGCACTGACTGAGGAATATTGGAGGCAAGCGCTTATAGAAATAAAAAGCGAAATAAGTTCTGATACTTTTTTAGGAAATCTGGAAGAGATATTTATCTCCTTAAGGGAAAAAATAGATTGTTCGGCCGGAATACTTATGGGCAGCCTTTCAAATGTGGAAACAGCGGGACAACAGCGCATGGCGGATATGCAGACGTATTTGGAAAATGATTTGCTTAAGATAATGAACGGGGACATGAAGATACGAAGCGATGTTTGGAATGAAAGCTTTACAAAGGAAGAGTTTATCCGTTTTACTACAATGAATATGATAATGCTGCTTAGGGCTAAAGCAGGCAATATCGATTTTTTAACCGAAATAATTAAACGCACAATTTATTAAATAAGGAGGAAATATTATGACACAGGCTATAGCCGAAACTGTTTTTGATATAGTATATCTTTGTTTTGCCATATTGGCAGGGCTGACAATGCTTTTTAAGGGGAAAAACCCGACAGTAAAAAAAGCGGGCTTAATGTCCGTGCTGTTGGGCGCTGGCGACTCCTTCCATCTTGTCCCGCGTTCATACGCGTTGTGGACAAACGGCTTGGAGGCTAATGCGGCTGCACTTGGCGTCGGAAAGCTTGTTACCTCAATTACAATGACTGTATTTTACTTGATTCTTTATTATATATGGCGCGAATATTACCAAATTAAAGGAAGGAAACTGCTGACAGTGTCGATGTGGATACTTACTGTTTTGCGTATCGGCCTTTGCCTGCTTCCGCAGAACGATTGGCTTGCATACCGCCAGCCCCTTATGTTCGGAATTTTACGAAACATTCCATTTGTTGTTATCGGCATCATCATTATCGTAATTTTCGCACAGGAGGCTAAAAAAGCTGATGATAAAGTCCTTCGCTTTATGCCGCTTGCGGTAGCTCTCTCCTTTGGGTTCTATCTTCCCGTTGTTTTGTTCAGCGGCATTGCTCCGGCTGTCGGTATGTTGATGATTCCAAAAACAATGGCATACGTTTGGATTGTGCTTATGTGTCTGCGCTTATATAAAAAACAGACAGCTTAATCAAAAAAGGGCCTGCGGAAATTCCGCCGGCCCTTTTATTTTACATTTTCTTAACCGTAAGTGTTACCTTCTCACCGTTAATATTCCATTCCTTAGTATAGCCTTCGCCCTCGCCCTCTGTCATTTCCAGAGCAAGCACATCGCCCATAATGCTTTCCTTATTGCGTTCGATTACCCCAGCAACCTTGTCGCTGTCTTTATGGTAAACGGCAATTCTGTCAAGCACCTCAAAGCCGGCTTCCTTACGCATTGTCTGAACCTTGCTTACAATTTCTCTCACAAAGCCTTCCTCAATCAATTCTTCCGAAAGGTTCGTATCCATAACAACGGTAACCCCGTTATCCTCTACTGAAATATGGCCTTCCTTCTGCGCCGTCTCAATTAGCAGGTCGCCTTCCTCAAGCTCTACCTCTGTTCCCTCGATAATAAGGGTAACCTTTCCGTTTGCTTTAAGCTCGTTCATAAACGCAGTTCCGTCCACCTCTCCAAGCGCAGCTCCGATTTTTGGAACAAGCTTGCCGAATTTAGGTCCGAGTGTACGAAGCTGAGGTTTGAATTTATAGGTTACAAATCCCTCTACATCGTCTGTGAACTGTATTTTCTTCACATTGAGCTCGTCAAGAACGATTTCGGCGTACATTTCGGGAAGCGTCCTTTCGGCCCTTACATACATAAGTCCAATTGGCTGCCTGTTTTTAATATTTGCTTCGTTTCTTGCGGCACGTCCGAGTACAACAATGTCAAGAACAAGGTCCATATTTTCCTCAAGCTCCCTGTCAATCCATTCCTCATTTGCGGCCGGGAAGTCGCACAGATGAACGCTTTCTGGCACTGTACCGTCAACCTTAACAACAATGTTTCTATAGATTTCTTCCGCTATATAAGGCGTAAACGGAGCGGCAATCTTAGACAAGGTAGAGAGGACTGTGTAAAGCGTCATGTAAGCGTTGATTTTATCCTGAGGCATTCCGCTTGCCCAGAAACGCTCGCGGCTTCTTCTTACATACCAGTTGCTCATATCGTCAACAAAGCTTTGAAGCGCTCTTGCAGGCTCTGTAATTTTATATGAGAACAGGCATTCATCCACATATTTTACAAGTGTCTGGAGCTTTGAGAGTATCCACCTGTCCATAGGAGGAAGCTTGTCATACTCCAGCTTATAATCCATGGGATTAAAATTATCTATATTTGCGTAAAGCACGTAGAAAGCATATGTGTTCCAGAACGTACCCATGAACTTTCTCTGCGACTCGTCAACGGCCTCATCGTCAAATCGGCATGGAAGCCAAGGGGCAGAGTTCACATAGAAATACCAGCGGATAGCGTCCGCACCCTGTTTGTTCATTACATCCCAAGGGTCAACAACATTGCCTTTATGCTTGCTCATTTTAATGCCGTATTTGTCTAGGACGTGACCCATAGACATACAGTGGGTATATGATGTTGTATCGAATACAAGGGTTGATACCGCCAGCATTGAGTAGAACCAGCCTCTTGTCTGGTCAACAGCCTCTGTAATAAAGTCAGCCGGGAAGCGTTTTTCAAATATTTCCTTATTCTCAAATGGATAGTGCCACTGGGCGAAGGGTGCAGAGCCAGAGTCGAACCAGCAGTCAATAACCTCAGGCACACGCGTCATCTGTTTGCCGCATTTAGGGCATTTGATATGGACCGCGTCAATATAAGGTTTATGAAGCTCCAGTTCCTCGGGGCAGTCATCCGACATGCTGCGAAGCTCCTCAACGCTGCCGATTGTATGGAAATATCCGCACTCGCATTCCCATACGGGAAGCGGAGTTCCCCAGTAACGCTCGCGGCTTAAGCCCCAGTCTATTACGTTTTCTATAAATTTTCCAAAACGTCCGTGCTTGATATTGTCAGGATACCACTCGATTGTCTCATTATTGGCAACAAGCTTATCACGCACCTTAGTCATTTCTATGAACCATGTGCTTCTAGCATAATAAAGGAGCGGCGTGTCACACCTCCAGCAGAAAGGATAGCTGTGCTCAAATGGAACGGCTGCAAAAAGAAGCCCCTGTTCCTTCAAATATTCAATAATAGGCTTGTCGCAGTCTTTGACAAACTTGCCTGCCCACGGTTTAACCTCGCTTGTAAAGCTGCCCTGCGTATCAACATACTGGCGGAAAGGAAGCCCGAAAATCCTTCCTACCCTGTAGTCGTCCTCACCAAAGGCAGGCGCTGTATGAACTACACCAGTACCGTCTGTAAGCGTTACATAGTCGTCTGTAACAACGTAAAAGCCCGTAGGGTCGTCATCAAGGAAATCAAAAAGGCATTTATACCTTACACCCTGGAGGTCAGCGCCCTTAAAGGTCTCAAGGATTTCATAATCCTCCTTAAGCAGTGTCTCAACAAGTGCCTTGGCAAATATAAGGACTTCGCCCTTATAGCTTACCTTAACATAGTCCTCATGTGCGTTTACAACAAGGGCAACATTAGATGGAAGCGTCCAGGGTGTAGTTGTCCATGCGAGTATATATTCGTTGTCTTTTCCTACAACGGGGAACTTAGCGTATACGGAAAGCTCCTTGACATCCTTATAGCCCTGTGCAACCTCGTGGCTTGAAAGGGCTGTTCCGCATCTGGGGCAGTAAGGCACTACCTTATGGCCTTTATAAAGAAGCCCCTTTTCCCAAATCTTTTTAAGGGCCCACCATTCGGACTCAATATATGTGTCGTGGTATGTTACGTACGGGTCCTCCATGTCGGCCCAAAAAGCTACACGGTCGCTCATTTCTTCCCATTCCGTACTGTATTTCCAAACGCTTTCCTTACATTTTTTAATGAAAGGCTCAACTCCGTACTTTTCAATCTGGGGCTTGCCGCTTATGCCAAGCTGCTTCTCAACCTCAAGCTCAACAGGGAGTCCATGGGTATCCCAGCCGCCCTTACGAAGGACATCATATCCCTTCATAACACGGTAGCGCAGAATAAGGTCCTTGATAGACCTTGTCTCCACATGTCCGATATGGGGTTTTCCGTTAGCTGTGGGAGGGCCTTCAATCCATGTAAACCTTGGATTGCCTTCTCTCAGCTTAATACTCTTTTTAAAAATTTCATTCTGTTTCCAGAAATCCAAAACCTTCTGCTCCCTGTCCACGAAATTAAGGTCAGTGGACACTTTTTCGTATAACATCTCGTTTACCTCCAAAATAATAGTGGTTTTGCATTGTTTTTTGCTGTGCGTTTCGACTCTCTCCTGCAAAGTCCGCCATGCTATGCCTCAGCTCCGCTCCCGCTTCGTTTCGGTATCGGCTGACGCCGTATAATCGTTTAGCTTTAAACAGCCTGCATTGTGCAAGCACTTGCGGTCTGTTTAAAGCTTAACGACTGCATGGCTTACAGTTACAATAAAAAAAGGCTCACATCCTAAAACAGGACGAATGAGCCTTACTCTCCGCGGTACCACCTGATTTGACGTTTATTACAACGTCCACCTCAAACACCGTATAACAATAATTATACATGCCCCTATAACGTAGGGAAACGTTCCTGGCTACTGTTATTTCACCGGACCGCTCCGCGGTGATTTTCGATACGCATTAAGTAAACGGCTTGCACCATCCCGTATTCGCTGAAACCTAAAAGCATACCTACTGTCCGCATCAAAGCGTTTATCTTTTAAATTAGGGAATATCACTATTCCGACAATTAGGTATTATACCTTACCAAATATTTT
>CAUHBX010000014.1 GCA_959604475.1 uncultured Eubacteriales bacterium | reverse complement strand
CTTCTCCTTAACCGGACTGCATCCGGCTATAAGCGCCGCTGTTAAAGCTATACACAGTATGAACTTTCTCATAATACAGTCCTCCTTTTGTTTCATTATACATATTTTTTAATTACTTTCAACCATAGTTAAATTTTGAAGGAAATTTTTAATGTAATCTAAGACATTAAGTCCGTCCTTCGGGGAAGTTTTAATTGTTATATAGGGCTCCTTTGAGGCTGTAAACATATAAGGGCTGTTTTTCATTGTCAAAAGCTCCGTAATTTTTGCGGTATCGACCTTGGCATCAGATTTAAAGGTAACAACAATATTCTTCTGCTTTTCCGCTATAGATATTATGTCCAATTTATGGGCGGCTGATTTAAGGAGAGCGACATCCAGTAATGTCTGCACGCATTTAGGCAGTGTCCCAAACCTGTCCTCAATTTCCTCCTGAACATCATAAAAGTTATCCATCGTATTAATAAGGGATATTTTTTTATAAATTTCAAGCCTTTGCTCCTCGCTTCCAATATAATAGTCCGGAATATAGGCATTTACATTAATATCTACAGATGTTTCAAAGCTGTCGCTTTTCTCAATCCCTTTAAGTCTGCATACAGCTTCGTCCAGAAGCTTGCAGTACATGTCATATCCTACAGTTTCCATATGGCCATGCTGTTCGGCGCCAAGCAGCGACCCAGCACCTCTTATTTCCAAATCTCTCATGGCAATTTTAAAGCCCGAACCAAATTCTGTGAATTCACGAATTGTCTGCAGACGTTTTTCGGCTGTTTCCTGAAGCACCTTGTCCTTTCTATACATGAAATAGGCATAAGAGGTTCTGCTGCTTCTTCCGACTCGCCCTCTGAGCTGATAAAGCTGTGACAGCCCCATTCTGTCAGCGTCCTGTATTATTATAGTATTTACATTTGGTATATCAAGTCCGGTTTCGATTATCGTAGTACATACGAGTACGTCTGTTTCACCCTCAATAAAGTCCTCCATAATGCCCTCAAGCTCCCGCTCGCTCATTCTGCCGTGGGCATATTGTATCCTTGCCTCGGGCACAAGTTTTTGCAGCTTAGCCGCTGTCTCATATATATTGTCTATACGGTTATGAAGATAGTACACCTGTCCTCCCCTTGCCAGCTCCCTGTGGATTGCGTCCCTTACAAACTGCTCATTGCTTTCCATTACAAAGGTCTGGACGGGAAGCCTCTCCTCCGGCGGCTCCTCAAGAAGGCTCATATCTCTTATGCCTGAAAGGCTCATATGCAGGGTTCTTGGTATTGGGGTAGCAGTAAGGGTAAGTACATTTACGTTTTCCTTTATACTTTTAAGCTTTTCCTTATGGGCAACGCCAAAACGCTGCTCCTCGTCTACTATTATAAGCCCCAAATCCTTAAACTTAACGTCCTTGGACAGAAGCCTGTGGGTTCCAATGACAATATCGGACATACCGCTCTCAAGGTTCTTTATAGACTGCTTCTGTTCTTTGGCAGTTCTAAAGCGGTTTAGCAGCTCAGTCTGTACAGGATAATCGGCCATTCTTTTTGTAAAGGTTGAATAGTGCTGCTGGGCCAGAATAGTAGTGGGAACAAGATACGCCACCTGCTTTCCGTCTTGAACGGTCTTAAAGGCCGCCCTGATTGCCACCTCTGTTTTGCCGTATCCCACGTCGCCGCAGACCAGCCTATCCATAACTTTTCCCGACTCCATGTCCTTTTTTATATCCTCAACCGCATTCAGCTGGTCATCGGTTTCAGTATAATCGAAGCTCTCTTCAAATTCCCTCTGCCAGGACGTATCCTGTGAATATTTAAAGCCCTGAGCAGCCTGCCTTTTGGCGTAAATCTGAACAAGGTCCTCAGCAAGTATCGCAACCGCTGCCCTGACCTTGGATTTCATTTTTCCCCAATCGCTGCCGCCCAGCTTATTCAGCTTAGGCCTTGCACCGTCGCTTCCGATATACTTCTGGACAAGGTCCATTTGGTTTACAGGGACATATAGGTTGCTTCCACCGTTGTAGGAGATTTTCAAATAGTCCTTGTTTATTCCGTCTACAGATATATTTTCAAGCCCTCTGTATACACCGATACCGTGGCTTTCATGCACCACGTAATCCCCAGCCTTAAGGTCGGTAAAGCTTTCAATTGCCTTGCCCTTTTTGCTGTGCTTACGTTTTCTTTTAAGCCCCTGTTCACCTGTAATCTCGCTTAAAGAAAACACAGCGAACTTTATATCCGAATATTCAAAGCCCTTTGACAGCTTTCCTCTGCAAATGTAAACTCCGCCCTTTGCAGGGCTGAAATCCGCACCTTCACCTATTAATGCCGCTTCTATCCCATGACTGGCTAATTCCCTGGATATTCTTTCACAACGGCTTTCGCCCCCGCCAAAAATCACAGTTCTGTAGCCCTCGCCTTTAAGATATTTTACCTCATCATAAAAAAGCTCAAACTTATTATTGAAAGCAGCGGATGCCTTTACAGTAAAGCTGGATATTCCCTTTATTTTGAAATCAGGTACGCTTTGGGTTACCCCGCAGAACAGAACCTCCCTGAATTTTGACGAATAGGCGTAAATATCGTTAATATTAAATATAAGACCTGTCTGCTTTGGAAGTATATAGCCTCTTTCAAGCCTTTCCTTCATGCTTTCGGAATATTCCTCGTATACAGAGTCAACGTGTGCTCTCATTTTTTTAGGCTCGTCATAGAAAATTATTGTATTCTCAGGAAGATAGTCAAAGAGGCTTACTGTCTCAACAGACAGATAATTGATAAACGCCCCTATATCGTTTATACCGTTTCTCAGCTTTTCAACAGCTTCGCCAACGGTATTCTTTATATTTTCGGCAGCCTCATCATAACCTTTTCTGCTGTAGCTTTTTACTGCCTTAAGCATATCTGCTTCCATTTTGCCGGCGGCGGCTTCAGCCTCCTCAGTACCAAACAGTATTTCCTTTACCGGAAATATTCTTATTCTGTCTGCACGTGAAAGTGAGCGCTGGCTCATTACGTCAAAGGTTCGCACTGAGTCGACCTCGTCATCCCAAAACTCAATTCTTACTGCCGTCTCGTGTACAGGGGAATATATATCAATTATTCCGCCCCTTAAGGCAAACTGACCCACGCCTTCAACCGTATCGCTTCTCTCATAGCCCATAAATATAAGGTTTTTTACAAGCTCGTCAAGAGAAATCATATCCCCTTCTTTAAGTTCTAAAACATAGCTCTCCATAACCTTTTTTGTCATAAGCCTTTCAAAGAGTGCTTCAGCAGTTGTACAGACAAAATCCGCCTCTCCTCTTAGAAGGTCGTCTATAGCTTTAAACCTCTGCTTTGTTATGTCGCTTGAATGTACATCGGCGCTATAAAAAATAAAATCCTTGGCAGGATAATAAAGAGACCTTGAATTAAGCATAGAAATATCATTACAGATATTTTTAGCGGCTGTCTCATCGTAAGCAATAATAAGCGCCTTGGCATTTAATTCCTCACAAATCGAGTAAATTAGCTGTGTTTTCTGCACATCAATAACTCCTGTTGCCAGAACAGGAGTGTTTTTAGTTTGTATATTTTCAATCAGATATCTGTAATCTGCTATTTCCCTAAGCGGTTCTGTCAGCCACTTCACAGGACATCACCTCTTATTTGTTTTCTTCTCTGCTTTTTTCCCTATCTTCCTCTTTTTCTTTGACCTTAATTATGTTTTTAGCGTTAAATTTATTCATTGCGTCCTTTACCCCTTGTGATATAAAGAGCTCCACAGCCTGTGCGGCCTTATCAATACCGCTTAAAATCAGCGGCTCCTCGTCTTCGCTGAATTTAGCAAGGACATAATCGGCCAAATCCCAGCCGTTAGGCTTTTCACCTATACCAACCTTAACCCTGTTAAATACATCGGTTCCCATATGGCTGATTATATTTTTAATTCCGTTATGTCCTCCTGCACTGCCCTTCTCCCTAATTCTTATAAGGCTCAAAGCCAGGCTTGTATCATCGTATACCAATCATATTTTCAATGGGCACCTTATAAAAAGACATTATCTCCTTTACACTTTCTCCGCTTAGGTTCATGTAAGTCTGCGGTTTTACAAGCATAATCTTTTTCCCGCTTATCATTCCATCCCCGATAAACGCCCTATGCTTAAACTTTGACACATCTATATTATATCTGTCGGCCAGCCTGTCTATTACCCTGAAGCCTACATTGTGCTTTGTCTGTGAATACTGATTTCCCGGATTTCCGAGACCTATAATTACATACATATCATTACCTCTGCTGTTAAATACTCCTGCGAACATAGTCTTATACGCCATTACGGCTAAAAATATAAGAACAGCTGCTGAAATTATTATTTTAATCCATTCCATACGTATCTCTCTATCTTATCAGCCTTTGCCGCAAAAGACCCCTGAACCATATTTCCCTTGCCGCCGCCCTTACCGTTCAACGCATTATTAGCCTCTTTAATAAACGATACTATATCGGCTTTGTTACTTCCTATCGCGTATTTATAACCTTCCTCATCATTTCCGCAAAATACCGCCGCCGAAGGAAATTTCTCCATTAGCATGTCCGCAAAAAGTCTCAGTTCAAACGGCTCCAGACCGTCTTCAAAAAAAATGGGGCACCTTTCATTGTCCTTGACAGAAGCCATTTTCATCTCAAATATTTTCCTTTTCGCAATTACAAGCTTCTCCTTGATTTCGTTCCTTTCATTCATTAACTTTTCAACCGCCGTCTTAATATCGTAGGGTTTTGCAGAAAGGAGGGTTGATATGCCATGTACTGCGCTGTCCTTTCTGGCATAGTCTTCATATGCCTGCCGTCCCGCAAGCATACTGACTCTTGTCCCGCCCTTATATTTTTGAAATCCGATAATCTTTATTATTCCTATCTCCCCGGTTCTTATGACATGCAATCCGCAGCAGGCGCATGTGTCACATTGGGCAAAACTTACAATTCTTACATTACCTTCCAGTTCCTTTTTGCTTCTATAGGCGAGCCTTGCCAGTTCATCTCTTGACGGATAAAAAATATGCGGTTCAAAGTCCCTGTAAATAATCTCATTTGCTTCCTTTTCTATTCCGTTTAAATCCTGTTCAGTAAGCGTACCGTTAAAATCAATTGTTATGCAGTCGCTGCCCATATGGAATCCAATGTTATCGTAACCAAACTTATTATGTATAAGCCCGGAAACTATATGCTCTCCCGAATGCTGCTGCATAAGCCTGTGCCTTCTGTCCATATCAACAAAACCTTTTACCTTCACGCCTACTTCGAGAGGTTTGTCTGAATAATGCACGACCTCGCCGTTTCTGTCGTGCACATCATATATTTCGGCATTGCCAATTGTTCCGTTGTCAGCAGGCTGACCGCCGCCCTCAGGATAAAAAAGAGTCCTGTCAAGAATTATTTGATAACCCTTATCAGTCTTTATACAGCTTTTAACCTCCGCTTCAAACTCACTGTCCGCAACGCTTTTATAAAATAATTTATCAGTCATCTAAATCAGTCCTTTGCCCATAAATAGCATACTGCCTGGCTTCTTGCCGAGAAGCACTCGTTCCTAAGCAGTATTTTAACCTCTTCCTTTGTATATAGCCCGGCTTGTATTTCCTCATCAGGGAAATCACATTTTTCTATTTTTCCGTCAACCTCGCAGAATATTATAACGCTTTTTTCGTCTGTAACCCCGCTGCAGGAAAACGACGGCTTTAATATATCCTTTATTTTTGTTATGTTCAGGCCTGTTTCCTCTTTAAGCTCCCTGCGGGCAGCCTGCTCCGGTGTTTCATCCCCGTCAATAAGTCCGGCGGGAAACGCCCATACATAGCCGTTTACGCCCATTCTGAATTCCTTTATCAAAAGTATTCTGTCAGCCATAAAGCCAGCAACCGCCACGCCGGCAGTCCTCTTTCCGACAGAAAGGGCCGACAGATTACTCTCCCGGCTGACCATCTCATATACCTTTTCTTTTCCTTCTTTATTCATATAGGTAAGTTCATAACTGCTTAAAAACTTTCCCATCCTGGTCTGTCTGAAATCTTTAAGCTTCATTTTTTCACCTTCGGATTACATTCTGCCACAGACCGTAAGTATTTTCAAGGATAACATTTAAATTTCCTCGACAAAAAATACCCCTTCTATATCCCCAAGCCTCTCAAGAGCCTTTTCATTTCTCATGTCTTTGTTTTTTACATCAATAACCAGGACAAATGAATTGATATTATCCATTTTTGTGTTTATCTGCTCTATACCGCTCACATGCCAGCCCTGTTCCCTGACGCCTTTTATTACACAGCTTAGCGGCATTGTACTGCTGTATTCCACATATACCATTCTTTCCCTTGAAGTCTTTATATATTCCTCGTCAAAATGCTCAAGCACAGACAATATAATAAATAGGAGCAGGCACATAACGGCGGCAGCTTCATAAAACCCAATGCCAACGGCAAGCCCCATACATGCAGAAGCCCAAAGCCCGGCGGCCGAGGTAAGCCCTTTTATATGTTTCTTTCCCGTTACAAGTATTGTGCCGGCGCCAAGAAAGCCAATGCCGCTTACAACCTGCGCTCCCATTCTGCCTACATCTCCGCCCCAGCCCATGTATTGGTACGTGTACTGGTTTATCATCATTATTGACGCAGCTCCGACACATACTAAAAGGTGCGTCCTAAGCCCGGCGGCATGCTGTCTTCTTCGTCGGCTGGTTCCGATTATACCGCTGCAGACAGCCGCAAATAAAAATCTCAATACTACAGACTGTATATTAATTTCCCTTAAATAATCAGGAATAAAATCCATATGCAATCCCCCTGAATAATCATTCGAATATGTGTTGTATTTTTCAGTATACTATATAAAGCATTCAATTGTAAACTCCCCATAAATCTTTATATACTAAAAAATTATGCCATACATGTAGTAAATAAGTAACGGCTATGATAAGATATACCTAATAAACTATGATATAACAGCAGAGGATAAATGCCTATGAAAATGCCGGAGGAATGCATCAAAACCAATATGTTCGCCCCATGCGGAATGAACTGTATGGTCTGCTATAAACACTGTTACAGCAAACAGCCATGCAGCGGCTGTTTCAACAGTGATATAGATAAGCCCGAGCACTGCCGTAAATGTAAAATTAAAGATTGCGTAGTCGAAATGGGCTTTACATATTGCTATGAATGCAGTACTTATCCTTGCAAGCAGATTATACGGCTTGAAAAAAGCTACAATGTGCGGTATAAAACAAGCTTAATTGAAAACAGCATGTTTGTGAAGGAGTATGGGTTAGCAGAATTTATGGAGCAGCAGAAGAAAAAATATACGTGCCCCGATTGCGGAGGAATTATATCAATTCATGACCGTGAATGCAGTGAGTGCCACAATAAAGCCGGCGATATTTGAATATCGCCGGCTTTTAATTATTTTTGAAGCAGAGGAAGGGTATTTGAGCCGAATGGCATAATATATGTCCTTAAGTCTTTTCTTCCGGCTATTTTATACGCAAGCTCAAGGGCTTCGTCAATTGACCTTACAAGCTTAAGATTAGTCTTTTTAACATACTTTTCATCAATTGAGGAAACTAAAATTATATCGTATTTGTCTGCCATCTCACATGTGTAGAAAGCAAGATTGCGGCCAACGTTATAATTTTCTCTGAGATATTTTTCTCTCTCGAGGGTCGTATCCATTTCTACCAGCATTTTTTCCATGTCAGCATGACCAACGCCGTCCCTCTCCTCATGCAGCAGTATCATTATTCCGTGGTCTTTAAGGCCGCCCGCAGCGTTTACCATGGGCTTTGTACTCTGATAAAGATTGATATCCTTAGGATAGCCGCCACCTGAAACGATAGCCATATCGGCAAGCTCCTTAACAGGCACGCCGTCCCTTTCTATAATAACCTCCACCGCCTTCTGATGAGCCTCAACCATATCTCCCGCAAACGCGTGTGTTATTTTTCCGTCGTCGTTTACAACAACATTAACAATAAATTCAGGTTCAGCCATTTTGGCAGCCTCCATCATATCAGCTGCAAAGGGATTGCTGTCATCCATGGCCCCTACTTTAACAAAGGGGCTTGTGCCATCGCCTAAATTAGGCCCAAGGGAATGTATATGGTTCGCTATGATTGTCTTTTGAGAACAGAGTCCGGGAAGAACCATTTTTCTTCCCCCTCCAAATCCAGCAAGGAAATGATAAACAACTCCGCCAAGAAGTATGAGGCAGTCAGCGTCCTGTGCAATTTTATTTATATATACAGGCGTACCAATTTTTGTTGTGCCAAGATACGAAAAGTAATCGTCATCAGCATAGCTGTTATGCTCAATTACCTTAACCCTTTTCATCATGTCGGCTCCGACCGCAGCCTCTATTTCCTCAGGCGTCTGGCTAGGATGTCCCCCTACGCATGAAATTATTGTTACATTTTCATCGGGAACCCCTATTTCGCCAAGCTTTTCCATAATAACCTTAATCATCAGGCTCTGCTTTGTCCAAAGCCTGGTTTTGTCTCCGATTGCAAGAACAACCTTAGATTCCGGAGTAACCATTTCCTCAAGCTTGGGCGTTCCTATGGGATTTTCCACAGCGTTTCTGATTACTTCCTCCGATGAAAGCGTTGTCTCCTCCATGATATTCGCGTTAATAACATCAATTACATTCTTTTCATCGTACTCGAACGATACGATTCCATCTCCGTATCTAAGCTCATATTTTGCCATAAGGTATCCTCTCCTTCATTCAGTTAAGGGTCATAGCCGCCTTAACAACATGTTTAGCAAGAACTGACGTTGTAACCGTGCCCGCGCCGCCGGGTACAGGAGTTATGTCGGCCACTAAAGGCTCCACAGTATCAAAATCAACATCCCCGCACATCTTTCCGTCGCTTCCTACATTTATTCCCACATCAATTACAGTCATATTTTTATTTACGTGTCCTGCACCTATGAGCTTAGGCACTCCGGCAGCAACGACAAGTATATCAGCGTCTCTCGTTTCCTTCGGTACATCTACAGTAAATTCATGGCAGAATGTAACTGTGGCATCCCTGGCCAGCAGGAGAAGTCCTAATGGCCTGCCTACCACTAAAGAACAGCCGACAACGGCACATTTCTTGCCTCTGTACTGTGTTTTCATCCAGTCTAGTATTTCTATAACCCCTTCCGCCGTGCATGGGGCATAGCCAGTCGGGTCTCCTGCCATAACTTTATAAAGATTTACAGGGCTGATGGCATCAACATCTTTAATAGGATTTATAGTATTTTTCAGCGGTTCAATGCTCAAATGCCCAGGCAAAGGCTGAAGGACGAGAATACCGTGCACCTTGCAGTCCTCATTAAGTTTTTTAAACTCAGCTTCAAAATCGGACTGGGTTATGTCCTCGGCAAGCTCCGTCACACAGCATTTAATTCCGTTAGCTTCCATACGTTTTTTTGCGCCTTTTTCATAGGCTATCTGGCTTCCGTCCGTTCCCACGCGAAGTATAGCAAGACACGGCTCAACGCCCGCAGCGTTCAGTCTTTCCACCTGTTCCTTAATTTCAGCCCCCATTGCCTCTACAACCTGTGCTCCCTTTATTATCGACATTTGAGCGCCTCCTCTATTCTAATGAAAATTTTGTCTGCCCTCTGGGCCGCCTCCCTGTTAAGGCTTTCAGCTCTATTATTATATTCAAGAGCCAAATCCTTATCATTCATGGACTTTGTGTTAATAAACACATTCATTGACGCGCCGAGAACTGCAGTCCTTATGAATTGGGCTGCAACTCCGGCATCGCTTACGGCCATTACGCTGCCTTTTACAGAAAGCACCTCAATACTCTCAAGTATCTCAACCCCGGCCTCCATAGTTCTGAGCGGAACCCGACATGCCTCCTTAAGGGCCTTTGCCATCACAGCTTCCTTTTTTCTCTTCTCTTCATCGGTTGAGGACGGAAGAGAATAAGCCGCTGCCAGCGGTGCAAATCCGACCGCGTCTTCTTCAATTAAGGAAAGCATTTCATCCATAAGACCATTAAGCCTTTTCAGATGGTTTTTAATTTCTTCCTCGACATTGGCATATTTCTTCTTGCCAACAGTCAAATTGGCAACCATCATTCCAAGGGCCGCTCCCGCTGCTCCCGCAAGGGCGGCGGCACCGC
Organism: uncultured Eubacteriales bacterium; assembly: GCA_959604475.1. GTDB lineage: Bacteria > Bacillota > Clostridia > Lachnospirales > Anaerotignaceae > Metalachnospira. Next base: position 292 of record CAUHBX010000014.1, on the reverse strand, counting down.
CGCCGCCCGGTGTGGGCGAGGCCGAAGCAAGAACCTCAAACCATGCTTTATTTATCTGTGTATCCATTTGACCACCCACAAATCAGAATAAACCTATAATTTTTCCGTTTTCATCAACATCCACGTTTTCAGCGGACGGAACCTTAGGAAGTCCCGGCATAGTCATAACATCTCCTGTAAGGACTACAATGAATCCCGCTCCGGCCGAAACCTTCATATTTCTTACCGTAACCCTGAAGCCCTCTGGACGTCCCATCTTAAGAGGGTCGTCAGACAGTGAATACTGAGTTTT
>CAUHBX010000013.1 GCA_959604475.1 uncultured Eubacteriales bacterium | reverse complement strand
CTGCTTAATGGTTCCGTCAGCCCCGTTTAAAAAATAAAGGCAGATTACAGATACTATTGAGCCAATAGCCAGACCGGCGGACAGACATTTTAAAATTTTATTTATCATCTTAATATTCCTCCATTACATATTTTCTGAACGGCTTTATAAATTTCCTTGAGATTATAAGCTTTTCACCGTTTTTAAGTACGGCGGTATAATTTCCGCTGAACTCAGCCTCAACACTGCATATTTGATTAACATTGGAAAGAACGCCTTTGTTTAATTGAATAAAGCCGCTGCTTCGTAACGACTCAGCCAGCTCGTACAGCTTATTTTTTACCTCGAAGCTTCCCTCTGCGGTTTTTGCGTATACCTTGTTGTTTAAGGCTTCAAAATAATATATTTCATCGGCGTTTGTCAGGTACTCCCTGTCGTCTTTATAAAGAAACAGTTTTCCGGCCCTGTAAGATGAATTAAGAAGATTTATAATTTCAGACACCTTAGGGCTGTCAAGCCTTCCTCGTATGGTTATTTCCGGCTCGTCAAGCGGAGCCGATTCAAAGGTTATTTTCATTTTTCCGCCTCCTTATGTTCAGAGTATATAATATCGGGACGCTTTTGTCCCGGAAATTTAAGTAAGTGGTCGGAATTTTTAGGCGAAATGCGGTTTTTATGCTTAGAATAAAAGAGCTAATATAAGCAGTAAAAATGAGGCTGGCATCCGGCCTGTGGCCTATAACAAAATCCAATACATGCATTAAAAAATATTTCATTTAATTATGTGGACATTTACTATTTTATCTGTTATCATCACGTGTGTTGTGAGAAATATTTTGGTAATTAAGGTGATAAAATGTCCGATATTCTTAATTCGGGAAAAACCCCTATGCAGACTGTGCTTAAGCTGGCGGTCCCGTCTATCATGGAGCAGCTGCTTTTGTCTTTGGCAGGCCTCATAGATACGGCAATGGTTGGCACCCTGGGTGCCGCGGCTACAGCAAGTATAGGTATCAATGCGGCTACAGTATGGCTTATACAGGGGCTTATAACCGCTGTCAGCGTCAGCTTTATGTACATAGTAGCAAGAAAAATAGGAGAAGGCAGGCTGGACGAAGCCAAGAAGGCGGCAAGGGAGTCGATGACGTTTTCGCTTATATTCGGAGCGGCGCTTGCGGTTATAATATTTTTTCTGTCGCCTATGCTGCCGGTTTGGCTTGGAGCTGAGGGGGATGTTATCACCCTGGCCGATACATATATGAGAATTGTGGGAATAAGCTTTTTGTTCCTTACGGTTACTAATGTCTTAAGTTCCGTTATACGTTCGTCGGGAAACGCAAAAATTCCGCTTTTTATAAATACGGCGGCCAATATACTGAATATAATCGGAAACCTGTTTTTAATAAATGAGAAAATAGATTTTTCTTTTATCGGAATAAACCTTGTAGTAAACGGTGCGGGTATGGGTGTTGGCGGCGCGGCGCTTTCAACCCTTATATCAAGGATTTTCAGTGCCGGAGCGTTTGCGGTATGTATATTTATTGTTAAAAGCCCTATTAAGCTTGAGCTTAAGGGAGATTATAAAATTACAGTGCCGACACTTAAGAGCATGGTTAAAATAGGCATACCCACGGCAATGGAAAGAAGCTCCTTGAGCATCGGGGCCATAATCCTTACCGCAATGATTTCGACCATGGGGACAACGGCAATCGCGGCCCATCACCTTACTAACCAGATAGAGAGTATACTATATCTTCCCGCATACGGAATTGCCTATACTGCGACTACGCTGATAGGCCAGTCCATAGGGGCAGGCAGGGGAGACATGGCAAATAAATTCGCATGGCTGTGCACAAAGCTGAATACGGTGATGATACTTGCGGTATGCATTCCGATATTTATTTTTGCAGCCCCGATTGTAACTATTTTTACTCCGTCGCAGGAGGTTGTTGAACTAGGAAAAATTACGCTGAGGCTTGCCGCGGGATTTGAGATATTCTTCTCTACATTTGTAGTTATATCAGGAATATGCAGCGGTGCGGCAGATGTTAAGACGCAGCTTTTTGTAAGCACCATAGGAGTCTGGATTGTAAGGCTTTCACTGGCGTACGTTTTAGGCGTAGTGCTTAAGGGCGGCCTGCTGGGTGTATGGATAGCTATCAGCGCAGACGTTATATGGAGAGGCGTTACAATGCTTATAAGGCTTAGAAGTAAAAAATGGCTGCCGCCGGCACTGCGGCAGGCAGAATAGAAAAAAGCGTGTATTTATTACACGCTTTTTATATATTGTACGAACCATTAAGCTCCTATTTCGCCGGCAGAATATCCCAGCGCACTTATAAACGCCTCTTCCTCAGCCTCCAGAACTATGTATTCTATCTGCTTTCTGAGCTCTGACAGCTCATTTTCATTTAACTTGCCTTTTAACCAATCAAGATCAACCGGTTCACATACTCGGGCTTTTTTGTAGGTCTCCAGTATATTAAGCATGTTGTTTTTCATAATATTTCACCCTTTCTTTGGTCTTGTTTGTTAATAATTAAAGTATAATGTAATATAAAGGGGAAATAAAGAATATGCGTACTTCAAATTCTCTTATATTTCGACATAAAGCGCAAAAGCCCAAAGTTTTTCTTTGGGCTTTTTGGCTTATATGAGGTTAAGGTATTTAGCCGCCCTTCGGCCTTCCATCCCTACGGCCTCGACGCTCCTACCCAATGATTGGTTTATCACTTGTTAGAGGTTAAGGTATTTAGCCGCCCTTCGGCGTACCTATCCACATTTTGTAACGCCCCTACTCGCTTATGTAGTAACACAGTTTGTAGAGGTTAGGGTATATACTGTTCCGATATATTGACAATATCACCCTGTGCGTTGACCGTTACCCAGTAATATCTGCTGTCCTCTTTAAGGTCGGCCACAGCTGCATTTTGCGGCCGCATTTCTTCGGAAAGATTGGTTACTGCTGTACTCTCGGTTAATGTACAGACCTGTTCAAGCCCCCAGTCGGTCAGGTAAAATCCATTTGGGGTAAGGCCGTCGTTTTCAGAGTTGAACTGCATTCGGTGTATCGTAAGGCTATTGCCGTCAAGCTTTATTGTACCGAAAAGGGTTATTTGCCCATCACTGTTTAAGGCTTCCGGCAGGATAAAGGGTCTGTCCTTTAAGCCGCCGTCGTTATTAACAAGCATAAAGGTTTCCGTCCTATAAGGCATATCGCAGGTAAATTTCAGGTTTGCCGAAACAGTGAAATTTTCATCAGTCTGCGCTGCGTTGCCATTGTCCTTTCCGCTTTTATAGTACCGGCAGTCAAGCGTTAGAATAAATTCGGCCGAGGCGGCCTGCTCAGACACGTCTAAGCTGGTGAAATTCAGTTCCATACTGTTTATATAAAATCGGTCTGTATATACATAATAGGCGGTATTTTGTACGTAGTTCAGTATGTAATTAAGAAGAACCTCATCACTGCTGCCATAGTTTGAATAGCTTAAGGAGATTTCATCCAGCTGCTCCCTCTCGGCTGTTGGTTCAGACTGGAGCTCGTTTATTACGTAATCAATAACGACTGCTTCTCCATTTTCCTCGCCAAAATAAATTGTTTCGTCCATATAATAAGTTTCGGGAACGCTTGTCACCATAGTGTAGTGAATATTCGCACTGTCTCCGTCAATATTGACACTGTAGCCGATTACCCAGGGGCTGGACCAGCCTATCGAGTAAATAAGCTTCCCGTCCTCTGCAAGTCCCTGCTCTTGCTCAAATTCCTGCTTAAGCTTTTGGCTCATCATATTATAACGCGGCTCGCCGTTTCTGTTTTCAAGCGCCTGTGCCCATGTTTCAGCCATTTGTTCATAATCAGGCGAGCTTTCCGCGGTTTTGCAGGATATAAATACTCCGCAGGCCAGGCTGAGGACAAGGGCCAGAAATATAATTAATTTCCCCTTGCGCTTGGAGCTTGTAGTAAGGATTTCTGAAAATCTTGCCTTAAGGGCCTTTTTACCGCAGGCAAAGCAGGTTGTTATACAAGGAGAATTTTTAAAATCTCCGGTTTGTTCAAGGATTAAAAGGCTGTACTGCTTTCTGTAGTCAATATCCTTTTGCTTAACAACATCGGCATCACAGGATATTTCCAAATCTCCGCTGGCCCTTGACGCCATTATATAAACAAGAGGATTGAACCAGTTAAGTATTTCAGCGGTGGTATACAGCAGCTTGCAGTAAAGGTCGCCGCGTTTAATATGAGTAAGCTCATGGCGCAGTATCATCTCGATTTCACTGCCGTAATCCTCCCTTGGCAGATAAATTTCAGGAGATACCAGGCCGGCGGCCATGGGTGAAACCGTTTTGTCACAAATATTAAGCCTTGGGGCCTTCATTCCCATATCGCCGGCAATTTCATCAAGAAGTGACACAAGCCTGCCTGCCGCCGGCTTTGAGTAAATATTCAGCTCTCTTTTGAGCTTCGAGTTCCTGTATACGGCTGCTGCTAAAAATACAATTACCCCGGCAAGCCAAATACATGCTGCCGCGTCCTCCACAGATACAGACCTTCCCTGGGCTGACTCCCCATAAGGTGTATGACTCTGATTTGTCCCGGCCACAGGCATTTGAGTAACAGACGGAATATAAATGTGCCCTGAGACAGGCACTTCTATGGAATGCGGTGCCTGGGGCAGAGGTATATTCCATGGTATAATAAGCTTAAGATCTATTATAAGCCAAACGATGCACGGAAGCTTGGCGCTGAACCTGCCGCGCACAGCGTGAAAAAACAGGAGTGCAGCCAATATAACGGCAGACAGCCATAAAGAGTTTTCAGCATAAAGTATAAATATATTTTTCACTTTCCTCCCGTCCTTTCCTCAATAAATTCCTTAAGCTCCTTCAAATCATAGTCCGTAAGAGTATGGCTTTCATATAGGGATGCTACTATGTCAGTGATGGACGAGCCGGACAGCTTCTGCATGTAAAGGCGGCTTTCCTCACCCATATATTTATCTTCAGGGACGAGATAGGAGTAGTATCTGTTTTTCCCCTGCTTTTCTGTAGACAGAAAGCCTTTTTTTACAAGTCTGCCAAGCAGTGTCTGCAGGGCTGAAAGATTCCAGGGGCGTTCCTGCTGCAGCTTATCTCTTATCTGTGCTGTTGACGCCGGATTTTTTATTGACCACAGCGCTTTCATAACCTGAAGCTCAGCATCAGGCAGTTTTGTTAATTCCATATTTATCACCTACACTTGTATGTATTTATATATTAAACATACACTTGTATGTTATATTTGTCAATAGTAAAATAAAAAAAGCCATAAACGGCTTTTTCAAAGACCAACTTCAGAATTGGCTAAAATAAAGTTTTTAAATTTGTTGACTATAGGGGGTATATACTCCCCTCTTTTCCAGACCATATATATTGAACGGTATAGGCATAAATCAGAAAAGGGGAGAAATACAAGACCCGATTTATTAAAGTTGGGAGCGTCGCATATAAACGCTATCCCAAGTCCGGCGCGTACAAGCCCGAGAACTGCGTTTTCTTCGTTTACGGTATAGGATACCGTCAGCTCTTTGCTGTAGCCTGCGTTTTTCAGGGCCGAGCTTATAGAGTTTATAATGCCTGTCCTTGAATTATAAGAAATAAACGTCTCATTTGCTATATCCGAAAACTTAACTGATTTGTTCCTCGCCAGAGGATGGTCTGCGGGAACGGCTAAAAGTATCTCCTCATTCATTATACATTCGCTTGAAAAGCTGTCAGGGCAGAAATCACCTTCAATTGCGTGAAAGTCGGATACAAAGGCTATGTCAATAGTATCGTTGTACAGGTCGGACAGGTTCTGCCTTGTGGTCTGCTGGCACATGGAAAAGCGTACGCTGGGATAGTTCGGTGCAAATGCCTTAATTATTTTCGGAAGATAGTCAGAGGCAATTGTGAATATTGAGCCTATCCTGATGTTTCCGGAATTTTGACCGGAAAGCAGGGCTATTTCCTGAAGGCTGTCCTCAACCTCGCTTATGGCGTTCTGCACATGACTGTGGAATGCCTTTCCGTATATGGTGAGGTACAAATCATTGTTTTTTTTATAAAAAAGAGGAACGCCAAGCTCCTTCTCAAGATTGCTGATGGATTTGGACAGTGTGGGCTGGGTAATATAAAGTTGTTCCGCCGCTTTGCGGTAATGGCCGACCGAGACAAGCTTTTCAAAATGCTGTAGCTGCTGCCAGTTCATTTAAATCATCTCCTCTGCTTTATTATAGAAGGGAATTGTACATATTGCAATGACACAACTCAAAACGGAAATATTTAGGAGCTTTTAATAAATATTTTCCTAAAAGTTATCAAATAGATAATTTAAATGAAAAATAACAGATGTTTTCCTAAAAAAACGAGTAAATTTAATAGCTTTGTATACAGTATATTCAACAAATTAAATGACTTTGTTTTGTGAGTATTACATAATATTATTTGACTTTGATGGATAAACTGCACAGTATTTCATCAAACATCTGGTATGGAATGAAAGATAAAGCGATAAAACGCAGTGATTTTTATTCAATTGTAATATATAGGCTTTTGTGATAAAAATAATTTAGAGAGTGTATACAGCAGGGTTAAATATTGTAAAATCAGTTAATCCTTACAGTATATAATTAAATTTAGGTGATTGAAATGCTTATATACAAAAATGTAATAGAACACTATTTAAAGGACAAATTTCAGGATGTGGATGTTGTAAGTATAGGCGACGACGGAACGCTTAATATTAAAAACTGCAGTGTGTCCGATGAGGAAAAGATAGCTAAGGACATAATCTCCGCATTTCCAAGAATAAAAAGAATATGCGTAACAGACAGGAACGGCTTAGGGCTTAATAAGTGCAGGCCTGCCTGAGCAGATATGGAAAGCATCGGGATTAAGTACTGCGGAGGATGTTCCCTCCGCTATGACAGAAAAAAAGCGCTGAAACAATTAAAAAACGCATTGTCCGGCTGTGGTTTTGAGATTGCTGAAGAAGGAACAGACTATAATTTTATATTAGTTCTTAACGGATGTCAGAAGCAGTGCGCTGATTTGAGCAGACTGAGTGCGAGGGTTTTCATCAGTGTGTATCAGGACACTGAACTGGCAGACGTTATAAAAAACATAAAGGGATAGGGCTTTGGCCCTGTCCTTTTTTCTTTTTTATATTGACCTGATTCAAGTATAATGTTATAATAAGCATGTGTTTATAATCTAAATATTTGTATGGAGGCGAAACCATGACTCCCAGAGAGCGCGAAATTCTCGAAATAATTAAAAACAAGCCGACAATTGAACAGAGCGAGCTGGCAGGCATTCTTGGCATCACAAGAAGTTCCGTCGCCGTACACATAGCCAATCTTCAAAAGAAAGGCTACCTTCTTGGAAGGGGATATATAGTAAACCAGGGGGACTATATTGTTGGTATCGGTGCTGCAAATGTCGATGTCCACGGAAGGTCAAAAAAGGCCATAAATCTGCATGACAGCAATCCGGGACATATGAACACCTCGGCCGGAGGAGTAACAAGGAATGTATCTGAAAACTTCGCAAGGCTCGGAGGGAACGTAAAGCTTATTACAGCCGTGGGTGATGATGTGTACGCCGATAAAATATGTGCGGAATGCATATCAGCCGGAATAGATATAAGCCATATACTTAAGGTGGATAATCATGCTTCATCAACCTATATATCGGTGCTTGATGAAAAGGGAGATATGTTTGTTGCTTTGTCCGATATGTCGGTGCTGCAGACTATGACGGTCGATTTTCTCCACTCAAAAAGCAGCATTATAAAGGGCAGCCGACTTATTACCTGCGACCCTGGCCTTCCGCCAAGCGTTATGGAGGAAATACTTAACCTATATTCGGATACAATACCGATTTTTGTTGATACAGTGTCACAGGCTTACGCCCACACAATTGTCGACCTGATAGGAAAATTCCATACGGCTAAGCCAAATCTGATGGAGACCGAAATTTTAAGCGGAATGAAAATAAACTCCAAAAAGGATTTATACAAGGCGGCCGAAAAGATAATTGATAAGGGCCTGAACCGTATATTTGTAAGCCTTGGAGCCGACGGCTGTTTCTATATGGACAGGGATGGCAGACATGCTGAAAGAAAGCTTAAGCCCGTAGAAAATATGGTAAACGCTACAGGCGCTGGCGACGCGTTTATGTCGGCTGTAATTTACAGCTTCGTAAATGATTTTTCATTGGAAAAAACGCTTGATTATGGGCTTGCGGCAGGTATAGCCGCCATATCCCATGAAAGGACTATCAATCCCAATATGAGCGTATCACTTATTGAGAATATATTAAAGGAGAGAAAATAATGACACAGAAGGACTTTTTATCTATTAAACCAGAAATAGCTGAAGCAATTGAATCGGGAAAGCCCGTTGTTGCACTTGAAAGTACAATTTTAAGCCACGGAATGCCTTTTCCCCAGAATGTTGAGTTTGCGCATAAGGTTGAGGAAATAGTAAGGGCGGAGGGCGCAATCCCCGCTACCACGGCAATTATCGGCGGAAAGCTTAAGGTAGGCCTTACATCTGAGGAACTTGACATTATGTGCAAGGCTGACGGAGTAGGCAAGGTGTCACGCCGCGACGTGGCTGTATATCTTGCGACAGGAAAGACAGGAGCCACAACGGTGGCGACAACAATGATGATTGCAGAAATGGCCGGAATTAAAATATTTGCAACAGGCGGAATAGGAGGCGTCCACAGAGGCGCGGAGACGACAATGGATATAAGCGCCGACCTTCAGGAGCTTGCAAATACAAGGGTCGCTGTCGTATGCGCAGGAGCAAAGTCACTTCTTGACCTGGGGCTTACTCTTGAATATCTTGAAACCTATGGGGTACCCGTTTTAGGTCTCAGGACCGATGAATTCCCCGCTTTCTACTGCAGAACCAGCGGCTATAAGCTTGATTACAGGGCAGAAACTGAAGAAGAAATAGCTAAAATCAAGTGGGACCTTGGACTTAAGGGAGGATTTGTAGTCGGAAACCCTATACCTGAGGAATACGCACTTGACTATGATGAAATGGAAAAGGTTATTCTCAGAGCCCTTGAGCTTGCCAAGGAACAGGGGATACACGGCAAGGACACAACGCCTTTCCTCTTAAGCCATATCAAGGATATGACAGAGGGTGTGTCATTTGCTTCAAACCTCCAGCTGGCCTATAATAATGCGAAGGCTGCCAGTAAGATAGCCGTAGCGCTTTCAAAAATGAACTGAAATAATAAGCTCCGCCTTAGGGCGGAGCTTTTGTTTTGCAGGCAAACCAGTCTAATTGACCTCAAAAATATATGAATCGGCATAGGACTCGAACCCGGTAAAATACGAATCTAATAAAAAACCCCTCCGTCCATGCAGAGACAGAGAGGCTTTCCGCCATGCATAAGCATGACTGTGATGATGGGGAGAGGAAGGTAATGAAATTACCTTGCCGTCTGAAGGACGGCCGAGTGTTATATAAACAATTCCAGTAAAAATACCATGGCGCAGGCGCCAACGGCAACTTTTATCAGGCTTCCTCCCTTAAAGGCGATGAAGACTGCCGCAATAAAACCGGCCGATGCGGATATTACGCTGTTAGTCGCACTGAGTATGGCAGGAAATGTCATAACCGAAAGGGTTACATACGGAACATAGTAAAGGAACGATTTTACTGTCACATTGGTTATTTCTTTTTTTACAAGAACAAAGGGGAGCATGCGTATCAGATAGGTAACGCCGGCCATTATTAAAATACAGATATAGACATTAGGCCTCACAGCTCACAACCTCTTTCTTCTTGCCCTCCACAGGGAAAAGTATCGCCGCCGCCAGTGAAATAACAACTGTAAGTATAATAACCGAAATTCCCGCTGACAGGCTTTTAAGCCCCGGAAGGATTGAAAAAAGAAGGCTTGATACCATTGAAACAGCAATGACAAGCGCTATTACCTTATCCTTTTTGGCGGGAGGTACGATAACGGCTATAAACATCCCGTAAAGCGCTACATTCATGGCTGAAAGTACGCTGGCTGGCATTATTGAGCCGCTTAAAGCGCCAAGATATGTACCCACTGCCCATGCAGGTGCGGCCAGCGCTATTATTCCATAGGTGTATTTAGGGTCAAGCTTGCCCTCGTACATTATGGATAAACCAAAAATTTCATCTGTTATATCGTAGGCCATAATGAACCTGTGAAAGAAAGGCGCGTTCCTGTCAACCTTCTGGGACAGAGCGCATGACATCAGTATATAACGCATATTGAGAATAAGTGTCGTAATGGCTATCTCCAAATATGAGACACCGGCGCCTATAAGCGTAAATGCCGCAAATTCTCCTGCAGACGTATTGTTGAGCGCAGAGGCAATAAGCGCTTGAAAAGGCGTAATGCCAGCCTTTCTGGCCGCTATGCCTAAAGTGAAGGAAACCGCCAGATAGCCAAGCGCCACCGGTATTCCATCTTGCAGGCCCCTATAAAATTTGCTTGTTTGCTTTATCATATAAATTCCCCGCTGGTTTTTTCTTTTTTATGGGGAAAGTATAACATTATAATTGACATTAGTAAAACGAATTTATATAATGATAACATAATAAATTCTAATGATAGAGCCGGTGATAAAATGATACAGCAGTATGAAGCCTTTGTTAAAATAACTGAAACAGGAAGCTTTACCAGGGCGGCTGAGAGTATGGGATATACCCAGTCGGCTGTAAGCCAGATGATAAAATCGCTGGAGGAGGAGCTTGACACAACCCTTGTGCTCCGTTCAAAAAAGGGTATTGAGCTTTCACCTGACG
>CAUHBX010000012.1 GCA_959604475.1 uncultured Eubacteriales bacterium | reverse complement strand
AATAAAGGGGCAGCTTGAAGGAATGATTGAAAATATCGGGGCTTACAGCGACAGGGATAAATACCTTGTCAAGGCTTTGGATACGGCAGACCGAATGGAAAGTATGGTTCAGGAAATTCTATCGGTTTCAAGAATGGAGGCATCTTCATTCAAGGCAAGATTTGAAACGCTGGATTTATCAAAATGGCTTGCCGATAAGGCTGAAGAATACGGAGAACTGTTTGAACAGAAGGGGCTTAGCCTAAAATGCGAAATAGAGGATGGACTGACTGTATCTGCCGATATAAAGCTGCTTTCTAAGGCTTTGGACAATTTATTTTCAAATGCGGCGTTTTATTCGGAAGCAGGACAGAGTGTTATAATATCAGCATCGGAAATTGACGGCAGGGCTGTAGTGGATATTATTAATACGGGCGCGTCTATAGATGATAGGGCGCTGCCGCATCTGTTTGAGGCATTTTACAGGGGGGAGCAGTCCAGAAACAGGAGAACCGGGGGAAGCGGGCTTGGACTATATATTGTGAAAATGATACTAGACCAGCATACGGCGCAGTGCAGTATCGAAAACACTGAAAACGGCGTGAAATTTGAGTTCATTATGAATATGGTATAGAGAGTTAAAAAACCTTAAGGATTTCCTTAAGGTTTTCTTCATATAAAATCCATATTTAATGCATAAATGTTTCAAGGAAAAGTTGTATTCTCTATAATGTAAACTACATGAAGGGAAGATGAGAAATGGAAATAGCGATAAAGAATGTAAGCATGACATATCCGTCAGGCAAAAAAGCGCTCAAAAATATCGAACTGGAAATAAAAAGCCCTAACCTTATAGGCCTTTTAGGTCCTAACGGGGCAGGAAAAACAACGCTTATGAAGCTGATAACGGCAGGGCTTATACCAACGGCAGGTGAGATTTTCTATAACGGAGGGCCTTTGCTTAGACAGGAAAAGCAGCTCAAGTCAAAGCTTGGCTACCTGCCTCAGTCCTTTGGCCTCTATGACGAGCTGAGTGTATACCAGTTTCTTGACTATATGTCGGCACTGAAAAATATAAGGAATGAAAAGATAGATATAGAAAGGGTTATAAACGAGACAAACCTTGGGGAAAAGAAAAATGCAAAGATAAAAACCCTTTCGGGCGGACAAAGGCAGCGTGTGGGCATAGCGCAGGCACTGCTTGGGGAACCTGAGCTGCTTATTTTTGACGAGCCTACCGTTGGGCTTGACCCGGAGGAAAGGATACATTTCAGGAACCTGTTCTCAAAAACGGCTCAAAATAAGGCTGTACTTCTGTCAACCCATATAATAGAAGACGTTCAGTCCGTATGCAACAAGCTGATTGTTATGAACGGCGGAGAGGTTTTATTTGCGGGTACGCCTGAAAAGCTCATAGCCCTGGCACAGGGGCATGTAGGTGTGTTTTATGAGGACGGAGGGGAGAAAAAGGAGGAAGGATACCACGTTACGTCCAGAATAAATACTGCGTCGGGAATAAAATGCCGTATAGTATCAAAAATAATGCCGTCCTTTGCTGAAATGGTAGAGCCCACCCTTGAGGACGCTTATCTTTACTGCATAGCGGAAGGGGGCGGAATATATGAGAATGATTAAGGCCGAGCTGTCAAGGCTTTTCAGAAGCAGGATTGCCTTAGCGGCCTTTGCCCTTATAGTATTGTCCCCGTTTTTAGGCTATCAGGTTTACAGGCCGCTTGCATCGCTTACCCAGGATGGCTATACAACCACCAGAGTGGGAATGTTTCTTGCCAATCAGGCGCTTGCCGGTACACTGTTCGGCTCTGTTATTACTGCCTTTCTGACTGTGTATGAGATGGAATATCTTCATAAATACAGAATGGACACCCTGCTGGAGCCTGTTTTGTCGCCTAAAAAGGTTTCAATGGTACAGTGCGCCGCGCTTATTCTGTTCTGCTTTGCGGCACAGGCCGCGGTGATGGCCCTGCATCTGCCATTTACATATTATAATTTGGGAAGCACCTTTGACGTGGGGCTTTATATTGCGGTTTGGCTTGTATTTATGCTTCCATGCCTAATTTTTGGAGTCCTAATATCCTCGGCAGCCTATCAGTTTGTTAAAAGGCTGGATTTGGCACTTGCGCTTTTCATCGCTTTAACCGTTTTAAGCCTTGTTGTATGGAATGACGATTACCTTCTCCGCTGGATTAACCCAATTGTGTGGGTTATGTCAGACAATTTTGGAAACAGCAGGCTTCTGATGACGGTGCTGTATAACAGGCTTTTCTGGATGCTTACAGCATCGGGCGTATGGCTTGTTTCATTTTTGTGTGTCAGAAGCTATGGAAAGGGCGCGTTTAAATCATTACTGCATAATTCAAGAAGGCTTGTTATACCGGCTATGGCTGTTATTCTGTTCGTATCGGGAGGAACCGCCTACGCAAAGCAGCCGTTTCTGGACCACAGCAAGGAGCTTATTGACTACGATACATATTACGGCTATGACTATAATGAGGATTTAATCTGCGATTCTGTCTATGTTTACGCCAGGCCAGACGTGAAGCTGGGAAGGCTGTACGGAAGTGCGAAATACCACATAAAAAACAGCGGGGGAGAGGGACAGGAAGCCCTTTTCTGGATTAATCCCGGATATAAGGTCTTTGAAATTAAGGCCAACGGCGAGCAGATGGAATTTAAGGATTTGAACAACGATGATATGAATACAAAGGAAATATCCGTCATACTGCCGCCTGATGAAGAAATAGAGCTTGAGATAGAGTACGGCGGGCTTCCGCAGGAGTGGAATATACTTGAGACTATGCAGGGGGCAATGGAGATAAGCGGAGATTACATCTGCCTTGTGAACGAGGATTTCTGCCCTGTCCCTAAAAATACCATATGGGATGTTGGAAGCCCTTCCACCTTGGAAGCCGATATAATAATACCCGAAGGGCTGACTCCTGTAATGTTTGGCAGGGGAGAGATAACCCCGGGTAAAAAACTGAACGACGGCAGCGTTGTCTGGAATTTAAAAACCACAGGCTATTATATGAAGGTATATGCGGGAACTTATGTGTCTGAGCATATAGACGCCGGTGAAACCCAGGTGGACTTCTATTACAGCCAAAGGCAGCAGGAAGCGATGGAGAGGATAAACGTCACACAGGCACTTAAGGACGTATTTACATATTGTACTGAAAAATACGGACCATTGAGTTTTTATGGTGAGGACGGTTCCCTTAAGCTGATTGAGCTTAACGCCTACCAGGGAGGCGGCTATGCGGGAAACGGGGCCAGCGTGATGGATGAAAACTGTTTTAACGAGGGCGACGAGAAAAATAAATATAAGGGAGCCAGCCAGAGCGAGGTTATGGCCCATGAAATCATCCACCAGTGGTGGGGCCTTGGCAATATGTTTGAATCAGAGGACTACAATGACGAGTGGTCGTCCGAGGGGCTTACCGTATATACAACCTACAGGCTGATGAAGGAGCTTCACGGCGAGGAGTATGCTGTTGAAAACTATGTTAAGCTATGGGAAAAAACGGTCGAAGAATATAATAACAACTTTTATGTAAGGCATCCTGAATATCTGGAGAAGCTGCCGGAGAAGTACCGCGTGGAAATAGCCAACAGCCTTTCCGGAATAAAGCATTACAGCCTTATGCCGTTAAAAATACTAAAGGCCGAGCAGCTTGTGGGAGGAGAGGAAAAGATGGATGAGATACTTGCTTCACTTTTTCAGGGGGAGACAAACCCGTCGTATCCGTATCTAACCTATGAAGCATTTTTAGACGCCTGCGGGCTGAGTAAGGAGGACTTGAACCTTGAATAAAATATTCCGTTATGAGGCCAGACGCCTTATTTTTAACAAATTCACCGCAGGAATGACGCTGGTGCTTGCTTTTTATTCGTGGCAGATACTATCGGGTGAGATTATACAGGGAGTAGCTGGCACGGCCCCGTTTTCCGGCTGGAGCTTCGGGCTTTACTCAGCCAGACTGGCGCCGCTGTTATCTATAACGACACTGTTTTTCGTATCCTTCTTTTTCTCAAAACAGGAGGAGAGGGTGAAAACAATAACATCCGCCGCACCTGTCGACCCCCAAAAATATATGTCAGTAAGGCTTGCCGCCTGCGCGGTGTGCAGTGTCGTTATGGCGCTGTTCATTACGGCAATAGGAATGGTATATGAAAAGCTGCTGTTTCAGGAGGCATCTCTTTCGGCTATGGCCGCTTCAGCGCTGACGGTTTTTGTCCCGTCTGTACTATTCACGCTGGGAATAGGCTTTGCAGCCGGCAGAATAAATCAAATGCTTTTATTTGTACTTATGCCGCTGATGTTCGCTTTTGCCTATTTGCCAATACCTATGTCCTGCGAGCCCTTCGGCACAAATTTCTTTTTGAAATATCCTGTCGGGCTTACTGACCCGGCATTTATCCTGACAGGGGAAATGACAGCCGGCCGATTGGTGTTTATACTGATGGGAGTCGTACTGATGATTGTTTCACTAAGAGGCGAGAAATAAAATATTTTTCAGCAGGAAAGACTAATAAAATCAGTATTTTTGCTATATTAGAAACCGTCCGGCAAAGGGAAAATAGTACACAAGCATAAAACATGGTTGTAAGCAGTAGAAGAAAGTAAAAATTTAGCTGTTTGACATTTCCTAGTGCAAATATTAGAATGAAAACGATAAGTTATGTTTCGCCTTAGGCAAATAAGGCTCACTAATTAAATATGGAGGTATCAGCTTTTGAATATACAAAAAGTCACAGACAATAAAAAGGCATATATAGACTTGCTCTTGTTGGCAGACGAACAGGAGGATATGATAGACAAGTACCTTGAACGTGGCGAAATGTTTATTTTAAGCGATGATGGTATAAAGGCTGAATGCGTAATCACAAAAGAGTCGGACGGTATTTATGAACTTAAAAACATTGCGGTTATGCCTGACTGTCAACGAAAGGGTTATGGCAAGAGAATGATTGATTTTCTGCTTTGCCATTATACTGACTGCAATACTTTACTTGTTGGAACTGGCGACGTGCCTTCTGCACTTAGCTTTTATAACAAATGCGGCTTTATGGAGTCCCATCGTATTAAAAACTTTTTCACGGATAACTATGACCATCCAATGTTTGAAGATGGAAAACAGCTTATTGATATGGTTTACTTGAAATTTGAGAGATAATTTACTAATTCAGCAGGCTGTTTTAGTTAAGCCTTATCGGTAGAATATTTACTGCTCATTTTCCTGTTTTTCAATAGTGCAAAGTATCATACACTTTGCAATTTTCGGTTTTTCACTCCGGCGCAAACATAATTAAAGGACGAAAGCTTTTTACCGCTTTCGTCCTTTAATCTTTTTTATAATAAAAGTATATTTGCTATGTTGAAATATATCAAAAGGGATATGGCGTCAACAACCGTTGTGATAAGGGGGCCGGCCATAATAGCTGGGTCAAAGCCTATTTTTTTTGCCAGCATGGGAAGCGTACAGCCTATGGCCTTGGCAACTACAACTACAACGGCCATTGTAAACGATACTGTAACATTTACAAGCATGGAGACGTTGTCAAAAAACAGAAGCCTTATGAAATTTACAAGGCCAAGCATGATACCGCACAGTATACCGACACGAACCTCTTTCCACAATGTTTTGAATATGTCCTTCATCTCAATTTCGCCAAGCGCCATACCGCGGATGATAAGGGTAGAAGCCTGGGAGCCTGAGTTTCCTCCGGTGCCGGTAAGTATTGTCATATAAGCCGAGAGGGCAAGAACAGAAGTAAGCACATACTGGTACCTGCTTATTATAGAGGCTGAAATGGTGCCTGAAATCATAAGTACCAAAAGCCATGGAAGTCGATTTTTGGTCAGGGTAAAAACGCTGGTTTTAAGATACTCATCCTCGGAAGGGAGGAGGGCGGCCATCTTTTCAAAGTCCTCGGTATTTTCCTGGTCAATAACGTCCATGATGTCATCGACTGTTATAATACCGACCAAACGGCCTTCATTATCCACAACGGGCAAGCTTATGAAATTATAGTTTTTAAAGATATCCGCAACTTCCTCCTGGTCGTCAAGTGTCTTAACCGATATTACCCTGTCCTCCATAAGGTCTTTTACAATTTCTTCGTCCTTTGCGAGTATCAGTGTCCTCAGCGGAAGTATACCCATAAGTATACGCTTGCTGTTTACTACATAGCAGTTATATATTGTCTCCTTATTAACGCCCGTAGCTTTAAGCTGCGCCATTGCCTGGCTTGCGGTCATATCCTCATGAAACTGGACAAGCTCAATTGTCATTATGCTTCCGGCCGAGTTTTCCGGATAATTTAAAAACTGGTTAATCAGCTTGCGTTTGGATTCATCGGCGTTTCTCAAAACCCTTGTCACAAGGTTCGCCGGCAGCTCAGAGAGGAAATCAACGGTATCATCAATGAACATTTCGTCCACTATATTCCTTATCTCATTGTCGCCTATTGATTTAATAATGTGCTCCTGAATGTCGGAGTCCATATAACTGAACGCTTCCGCCGCATTGTCCTTTGTAAGGAGGCTGAACACAATCAGCTTTTGGTCATCTTTAAGAAGCTCGAAAAATTCAGCGGCGTCATACGGGTTTAATTCATTAATTTCTTCCTTAAATTCCTTTATTCTTCCATTATCAAGAAGGTCAAGAAGCTGTTTGTATATAGCCTCCATGTCATCCACTTTGTCCACCCCAATTCTTTGAATTAAAAAAAGCCATAACACTATTGTTTGGCCATAGTCAAAGAATTATTAAAAATAAAACTCCGAATTAAAATCAGACGGATTTTTACAGGCTTTGTTCGGCCAAGCTATGTGTGTTATGTACAACGGAACGTCGTCCGGATGGCCGTCTAAGTCCATAAAAAAGCACCCCTTGTCTGAAAAAAATTTGTCTCTTATTAGTATATGCGCTTGAAAACTTTACGTCAAATATATTTTTTGTTAAAGGGTGGTGAAAAAAAGGACAAAATGTATAAAAGCTATAAAGGGGTAAAATAAAAGCCGGCAGATTTACCGCCGGCTAAAAGACTGATTATTTTTTGAACACGTCTGTTTTATCCAACTTCTCCCAAGGGAGGTCAAGGTCGTTTCGTCCGAAATGTCCGTATGCGGCAACCTTCTTGTAAAGGGGCCTTCTCAAATCAAAATTCTTGATTATTGCGGCAGGCCTTAAATCAAAATTGTCCTGCACGAGCTTTGTTATCTCTTCGTCGGACAGTTTGCCTGTTCCGTAAGTGTTTATAAGGATTGAAACGGGCTTTGCAACGCCGATTGCGTACGCCAGCTGTACCTCGCATTTTTTAGCTATTCCGCTGGCAACGATATTCTTGGCTACATAACGCGCCGCATAGCATGCCGAGCGGTCAACCTTTGTGGGGTCCTTTCCGGAAAATGCGCCGCCGCCGTGGCTTGCATATCCGCCGTAGGTGTCAACAATAATCTTTCTTCCTGTAAGTCCGCTGTCTCCCTGAGGCCCTCCGATTACAAAGCGTCCTGTAGGGTTGATGTAGTATTTTGTACTGTCGCTTAAAAGCTCAGCGGGGATTACCGTCTTTATAACGTGCTCTATAATGTCGTTTCTTATCTGCTCCTGAGTAGCCTCAGGGTCATGCTGGGTGGATATTACAACGGTGTCAACTGCCACAGGCTTATCATCCTCATAAAGGACCGTTACCTGTGATTTTCCGTCGGGCCTGAGATAGCTGAGTGTACCGTCCTTTCGTACCGCAGTCAGCCTTCTTGTGAGCTGGTGGGCAAGATAAATCGGCATTGGCATATATTCTTCTGTTTCGTCGCAGGCAAAGCCGAACATCATACCCTGGTCTCCTGCTCCCGTATCAAACTCGCTTGTGTCCTCTCCCGTTTTATGCTCCAGCGCCTTATCCACTCCAAGGGCAATGTCTGGGGACTGCCCGTGGATTGATGTAATTACCGAGCAGGTATCGCAGTCAAAGCCGAATTTAGCCCTGTCATAGCCTATTTCCTTTACAGTATCCCTTACTATTTTTTCAATATCAACATAAGCCTTTGTCGTTATTTCACCCATTACAAATACAACGCCGGTAGTTGTAGCTGTTTCGCAGGCAACGCGTGACATAGGGTCCTGCTCGAGCAGCGCGTCAAGTATTGCGTCCGAAATCTGGTCGCACATTTTATCGGGATGTCCCTCGGTAACTGATTCTGATGTAAATAATCTTCTTGCCATAATATCATCCTTTCTGGTTTAGAGAGGTAAAAGAAAAAGCCCCTCAGGGCTTTACTCTATTGCACTTATCTTCCGCGGAGCTTCCGCGGGGGAATTGGCACCGTGCGTAACACGCCGGTTGCCGGGTTTCACAGGGCCCTGTCCCTCTACCACTCTTGATAAGATATATTTAATTGTTTATTTACTTTATACATTATGTATGATATTTTGTCATTACCCAAATACCCATATTTGTCCTAGGGATTATTTCAGGTCCTCATTGTTTTTAAGCAGCCTTTTATAAAAGAAGCCCGTTGAGTACAGCGCTGCGGCAGGATTATGCACAAGCACCTTGTCCTTTACAATCATGGTTGTGCAGGGGGCTTCTGCGTATTGGTAAAATATGGAGTCGTGTCCTACGCACAGGCCAAGCACAATGTTCAGGTCGGTCTTTTCATCGTTCAGTATTTTAGCCTGCAGGGCGGGATTGCATACGTTTCTACCTGTTTTTTCACAGTCCTCATACAGCCCTATAGCTGTTTTGGGGGTAGTTCCGGCCTTACAGGTAATGCCAAAAACCTCAAAGCCGTGTATTCTTAAAATTCTCGCCAGTGTATTTGCCTCTTTTATCAGTGCGGCGCAGTTTGCTATGCCTAGCTTTTTTGCTCCCATTTTTCTGGCGAAGATTATTGTTTCCTCAACCCTTGTGAGCTTTCCGAAGCCCTCATATTCAACCTCTCCCGCTGCAATTGCAAGGTTATGCGTTTCGGGGTCGTCATAGCACTTCATGGCCTCCTCATACTGCTCTGGCTTCATATTTACCGAAACGCAGTATTCTGGATACTCGCCTGCCATTGTGTGACAGTTGATAACGCCGCAGTCGGCGCAGCTTTTACAGTTGTCCATTGTTAAAACTCCTTTTCCTCTGAAATACAACACTTCTTTTATTATGGCATAAATCATAAAATGTGCAAGTATTATATGAAGTAATTGAAGCCGCCCTTCATGGGCGGCTTCAGAACTAAACCTCTTTTTTTTCAGTAAGCTTAAATATAGCTCCCACAGCCATTATTGCAGCGTAAACAGCAAAGTAGCCCAGTACCGTTTTTATTCCGTGGGACAGAAAAGCCGCGTATATCATAAACAGGCTTCCCAGTATGGACAGCACAGGCGCTATAAACCTGTTAAAAACATTAAACCCTTTTTCGCGTACGATTATCATAGCGAAAATCGGTATATACATGGCATACAGGCTTATTATGGGAAGCTCCGAGGAGTCAAAGCTTAACGGCCCAAACCAGGAGGCCGTAAGATTGGCGCCGTAAAAATAAAGCAGCCATGCCGAACATATTATCAGGCCTATTACGGCCGAGTTGGTAGGCATGTTTGTCTGAGCGTCTATAGATGAGAACATTTCCGGATTTGGCCCCTCTTTTCTAACTGCCAGGGAGTAAATTCCCCTGACGCTTGCCAGCATAAGCCCGTTAAGGGTGCCGAGGCAGGATATTATCAGAAATACCATAAGAACTGTCCCTCCGTAGGCTCCGAAAATATTTGTGAAGGCTGTTTTGGCACCGTTTTCGCCGCTGGCTATCATGGTAAGGTTGTCTGCGGCCCCGGCAAGACCGATATAATAGAGTATATAAATAACAGCAATCAAAAGGGTACCGCCTACAAGGGCTATCGGGAGGTTCCTTTTGGCGTTTTTAAGCTCTGAATTGATGGAAGTCGCTATAATCCAGCCCTCATATGCGAAGGATGAGGCGACCACCGCCGTAAGCAGAGGCTTGGAGACAGGAACATAATCGGGCTTCACCGCTATTATTTCAGCCGCCGCCGGGACTGTGGAAAAATTGGCGGCAGCAGTTCCGTTTTTAATGCCGATAACAGTTCCGATTATTCCCATAAGAAAAAGCGGGATGAGCTTTATTATAGTAGTCGATACCTGAATTCTGCCGGCCAGAAGCGGTGAAAGCGCATTAATTGCATAACCGGCGCATAAGTAAAATCCGGCTATCGTCATGCAGGTGCCTCCTGCTATGTCGGATACGCCGAACAGAACGCAGGTATATCTTGCGCTGACCCAAGCTAAAACAGATGTTAGGGTGGGATAATATATGGCGGACATAAACCAGCCTGTATAATAGGCGTAGTTTTTGCCAACTGTAGTTTCTGCATAGTCCACAATGCCGTTTACCTTTTCGTATTTTGCTGCCAGTACTGAAAAGGTATAGGCGCATATAATCATAATCATCGCGCCGATAATCCACGCCAGTATCGCGGTGGGTAGGTCGCCGCCGGTTGCGGTCAGTATTTTCTCCGCCTTAAAGAATACTCCGCTTCCTATTACTATACCAACTACAAGGCATATTGCCGTAACAAGGCCATATCTTTTTTCAAGCGATTTATTTTCCATAACAACTCTCCTTCTAAAAGGATTTTTTCCTGTATTATGGTTAATTATCCATTTGTATTAATTCATTATCCTGAAACACGCTCTCCTTTAGGTGATTTACTTCGGTTAATGGGGGTGCTATAATAAAAACAATATATTATGTCGGAAAGGGGAGACAAAAATGAGCTTATATAAAATAGTATTCA
>CAUHBX010000011.1 GCA_959604475.1 uncultured Eubacteriales bacterium | reverse complement strand
CTTCAGCGCTCAATTCATGGAATAACCCAAGGTTATAATCATTATCCAGCTTCTTTTCCGCTTCTATGGGGGATATGTTATAATACCTGCTGACAAAGTCTATTACGTCCCCGCCCTCGCCGCAGCTGAAGCATTTATACCGGTTATTCTTTACAGAGAATGAAGGCGTTTTCTCGCTGTGGAACGGGCAGCAGGCCATATTTTTAATAAGCTTTATCCCTGCATCCTGAAGCACGTCAATCAGCTGCACACGGTTTTTAATCTCTGTTATCCTGTCTATGATTACCACCTCCAAGGTGTGAACGGTGTGACTTGGTGTGAATGAGGTTCACACCCCTGCAACCCTTGATTTTACTGGCTTTTTCGCCTGTGGTGTGAAGGTGTGACTTATTTTTGCTTTTTCTCTCTATAGAAAGTATATATACACGCCCTTCCTTGTCTTACAACATACGCTCTATATATATCCCTTATAAGGTGTGTATTTTTCGCTCACACCGTCACACTTTCACACCTGTGCCCTGTAACCCTTGATTTTACTGGCTTTCTTAGGTGTGACTTTAGTGTGAACTTACAACTGAGGTTACACCTTAAAACGGGCAGTCTTTGTCAAGCTCGCCTATCTCTTCCTCGGCCTTGCCCTTTATAAGCCAGACGCAGTTGACCGGTTCGCCCCTTATCTTCTTGGTTTTTGTAAAGCCCTTGCTAAACTCAATTTTACCGTTTTGCTTAAGCCATGATAGTACAGACTGGGAGTTAAAGCCCCCTTCATCGCATATCCTGTTAAAAATAGCCCTGTTGATGCATATATAATGCTCATTGATTACGCCCCACACTTCGCCCTTGTTATCGTCTATGTCCTGCTCAAAACGGAGGCTGTTAATAGAAATATAGTCATATATGTATTCCAGCGCCCTTTCATTGGCGCTTACCTCCTGCCTTGTCTTCAGAAACTCAACTACCTCGTCTATTTTAAGCGTTTTCCCGTCCTTAAATAAAATATCCGTTACAATACTGTCTGCGGTCAGCACAAGCCCTATGGCCATTGTCTGCTTCTCCGTTACATCAGTTTTTTCAAAGGCTTCCCTATAGCTGTTAAATAAGTTACGCGCCTTGTCTATATTGCCTTCCTCCTGAAGCCACCCTACAAAGGCTTTACCTGCAAAGCCATAGTTGCCCCTTACTGTATCCGCTACTTTCCTTGGGTCGGCAAACAGCTTTTCCTTACATTCAATCTCAATTATCCTGTTTACAGCGCCACCGCCTGATGAAGATGTTGTTATGGGCATTTCACCGCTTGTTATTATGCAGTTCGCCCATGTGGGTGTCTTGTCCACGCCTCCGGTTTTATTTCCCCTTGTCTTTCCTGCGCCCTCAGACAGCATGTATATATCCCTGTCAAACTGCTTTTTATCGCTGACTATCTGCAGCTCGTCCATTATAAGCGGCATGGAGTTGACAAAAGCGGCTGATTTTTCACGCCCAACGGCTGTACTGTTGAATGTGTGCATGAACCTGCCCGGCTCAGGATTTGCCCAAACCGATGCGGCCAGCATAAGCCCTACTGTCTTTCCGACCTCTGTGCCTCCCCATAAATGGGTGAAGAACGGAAGGCAGTTAAGCGGTTTTACAAGCGCTGAGGCAAAGCTGGCAGCCAAGACAATGCGCCCATACAGGCTTGAATTCCTTATTTCATTGCACAGTCCAATCCACTTTTTATAACTTCCCTTTTCCTTTACACTTTCAAAGAAGGTTTTAAAACTCCCTTCTCCGTCAAACACAAGGTTGTCTACATACGGGGCAAAACCTTCTCCCTCTATCCAGCCAAGTCTTCCTACACTGTTGCTTTCAGGTATTTTGTCATAGTTATAATTTTCTATATCATGCAGGTATTTGACCATTGCGCCGCCATTTTCGCTTGTAACAGCTATTCCAAGGTCAGAAAGGGCTATAATGGCTGTTTTGCTTGCTATAGTCTTTTTATCAGCTACAATCGTCTTCCATTTCCGGCCTTTGCGGAAGGCTATCTCTATCTTTTCAGTAAGCGTATCAATGTTTGTCAGCCGCCTTACAGGCATTATCGGGTGAACGCAGACTGATATTGGTCCATTATCCGTAAATGTCATTATTCCATAGTCATCAGCCTTGTATGAACCACAGTTAAGTTCCAGTGGCTGTTCGTCAAAGTTAGTGACATTGTTATTAGTTGATAAGTCGGTTCCTTTATGCTGCTTTTCCTTACAGTAGTTTCTGAACAGCGTCTTGAAATTTGTTATCCCGCAGTCTTTTTTTGCGTTATCGGACATTATGTTTAAGCAGGCATTTCTTTGAAACTCTGACAGGGACAAAAGCAATTCGTAAGGCTCTTCAGAAAACATGTATTCCTCATATGTATAATGCTTAATTTCTATTTGCTCCATGTCCTGTTACCTCCAGCAGCTCCAGTATCTTTTTAGCCGTACCGTTTTTGTGGCAGAACGCAAACTCGATGTTATGCTTGTACTGCCACGACATCATATATTTGTAAAGGGTTGCCCCGCTCATTTTTATATACGGAGTCCCATCCTTTTTGCGCGGAGGTGTCCAGTCGGCTACATCTTCTATTCCATTAAGCTTTTCCTCTATGAGGATATACATTTTTCCGCCTATTGCTTCAAGCCTGTCCAGTTCCCTTTTAAACCGTCCGCCCCGCTCTATTGCGTTATTGGCTACCTCAAGGAGGTTCTGCTTCCTGTCAACTATAAGTAGCGGATTATCCGCCCTCTGATAGTCGCCTATATACAGCTTTGTCCTGTCGTAGGCTATTTTGTTCCTGTCAAAGTATTTAGTGATATGCTGTATCTTATCCAGCTTATCCCTTGTATCTATAAGTATCATGCATTCACCGCCTTAAAAGGGGAGGGCTTCATCTTCGGTACTATCGTCTACAGGAGCAAAGCCTTCAGGAACTTCGCTTGTCGGCTGTGCGTTCTCCTTTTTGGTTTTCTCAAAGTCAAACTTTTCTATTAATATCTGCCAGCCGTCACGCTTATTGCCGTTATCATCCTCATAGCGCCTATTCTGCATTTCGCCCTGTATGCTGATTCCATCGCCCTTTTTAAAATACTTATCTATAGTTTCAGCTCGTTTTCCAAAGCACGTACAGTTAAAAAAGTCGGTTTCTGTTTTGCCGTCCTTGCCCCTATAGGACCTTTCTACTGCTACTGATATTTTGCAGACCGACCCTCCGTCATAAAATTTGCTCTCCGGGTCCCTTGTCAGCCTTCCATGTATATTTATGCTGTTCAATGCAGTCACTCCATTTCATATATGTAATCTCTGGCGTCTATTACCTCAAATTTTTTAGTTGCCTTGCAGTAATCGCAGTGCCCGCACCTTATTGGCTTAACTAAGCCTTTCTTAATGCCGTCATAGTGCTGCACCATGCCCTTGAAGTAATTAAGGCGCTCATTTAAAAACTCCTGCGGTATCTGTATACCCTGTATATCTGTATATGGCTCTTTTGTAGCCGCCGCCAATATAAATGGCTTATTGTTTCCCTCTATGGCCTGATACACTGCGCCCTGCAGGTCGTAGCCCCATGCGGAGAACCACGGCTGGCGTTCCCCGTCTTTCCATACAGGGGCAAAATCCTTCATTATTTTAAGGTCCACTATTTTATCAGGGTGCAGTACGTCTATTTTTATTTTCACAGGTACGCCCTCTATCTCGCCTGTGAGTATTACCTGTTTCTCCCCGTCAAGCATTTCCATAAACCCCGGGTCGGCCTCAATCCTTTTTATGATTTCCTCAGCCTTTTTGTACTCGGCTTTAATCGTCCCGGCCTTAGTGAATATCTCCGGATTTTTAGCCTTAAACAAGTCCAGCGAACCCTCAAAGTATGCGTCAACATATGAGCCTACAAGCAGTGCTGTTGTTTTTGGCCTTGTCCACTCGCCCTTTATTTCGGCCAATGCGGCAGCCTCGCAGGCCTCAAATGCCTTGAACTGTGAAACACCCATATATTCCATTTGGGCTTCAGGTGAGAAATAATTATTACTTGTCAGTTCCATCCGTTTCAACCTCCGTTTTCTCTGCTGCCTTCTTTGCACAGGCAGAACACAGCCCATTGCCGTATTTTTCCTTTGTATAGTCTGCCATTTCAACAGCGCCCATTTTTCCGTAGGCTGTAATCACCGCGCCGCAGCCCTTGCATTTATAATCCTTCGGTATATACGGCCTAACCCTTAACCCCTCTGTAAAGCCCCCGTCCTGCGGGTCTCGTACCTTTGGGTCTATATAAAGCTGTATAGGCCTGCCCTCCAGCGCTTCCGCTGTATCGGCCCCATATGCCTTTTTTAGCGCTTTTCTATTGGTGGCGTTAAGTATAAGGGGTTTTACTTCTTCTACTCCCGGCACGCTTTTTTCCTTAAATCTTATTATTACATGGGGTTCTTTTCTGCCCTGTGCTAGAGTTACCTCTCCATACCACAGGCTGTCTACAGTTAGTACAGGCTCCACACCTGGGTCTATGGAATAAGCCCCTATATATTCACTGTCAAAGTATCGCTTTAAGCTTGCATTGCCTGTTATCCTCTCAAGAGCCATGTTTATCCCTCCGTTTCACCAAGCATTTTTCTAATTGTGCCGCTTACTATGTCCAGTATTATAAGCGCACGCCTATAGGTCATTGTCGTAGCTGCTGGGGCTGTCAGCATTGTTGATATCCTCGATGCCATTTTCATCATTTCGCCCCATTCATAGGGATGTATGTAATAACCTGTTCTTTTTGTAACCTCCAAAGCTTCATCATTTATTCCCGGCAGTCTCATTTATCACACGTCCAATCTTCATACTCATGCTCCGCAAAGAACTCTTTTAAGTAGTAATCTTCTTTATCTTCCTTACGGCAGTCACCGCAGCCGCAGCACTCGCCGCCGTATTTATTGCAGGTATAAGGGTACAATCACAGCACGCCCTTTCCCGCGCTGTCGGTCATTGGCCCGTAATCAACAGCCCTTTTGCCCTGTGCTATTTCTATTATCTGCGCTTCCAGCTCGTTTATCTTGTTTTGAAGCTTCCTGTTCTCATCTTCCATTACGTCTATATCCATGTATGTACTTTGCAGTTCATCTATCAATGCCGTTATAAAATTTCGTTTCTCCATCTATTCCACTCCTTGACTTTTTACTTGCTTCCGGTTACTATGTAAGTGATTATTTTGTTTTGCTCCCATGCGAGGTTGCCGCCTCCGGGAGCTCTTTTATTTTCCCTAAAGAACAATTGTCTATAACAGGTATGGGCTTACCGTTGTAAGACTCCCATCCAATCACTTCAAACAAATGCCCTTCTATCTCATACAGCGTTTTACTCATTACTTTTTCAACTCCTCCCTTAGCTTCCTGTTCTTCTGCCTCATACAGTGCGCGTCGTAGGCAAACTGAATAATCAGATACAGGAATATCGTTACGCCCAACGCCGGGTCGCTGTATATGCAGATGATGGAACCTAACAGGATTAGTACCATTAGGCCGATTGTTTCTAGCATTGGTATCACCTTCTATTCTTTAAATGCCATTGCCATGCCGGCAGTAATTTCCTTTGCTACTTCCTTAGCGAGCATTTCATAGTCAAGCTCTAAAACTACTGAAGGCGGCGGCTCGTAGCCGTCTATTTTTATGCCTAAATACTCATATACCTTCGGCGGCAATAAATAGTAATTAGTGTAGTTGTTTCCTTTTGTATCTATCGCGGCTATAGGTAGCTTTCCGGTGTTTATTAGGTACCTTAACATGTTGCTTGATATTCCTGTAATTTTCGATAACTCATTGATTGATGTCATTTAATCCCCTCCTAACTCACCTTGTCTGGCTTGTCATCAAATAATGTCCACCAGTCAACGTCAAGTACTTTGCCTATCTTTTTTGCTGTAACAATCGGTATATTTCTTTCTCCTGAAGAATACTTGAGCATAGTTTTGTACTTGATTCCTAAAATCTCACTAAGCTGTTTTGCCGAAACCCCCTTAAGTATCAACAATTTTCTTAGTGTTGTTTGTTCATGTTTTTTCATAGATATAACCTCCTATTTGTGGTAAAATATAATTATCAAATATATAGTGCCTGCATGTGTGTAATGTAGGGCTGTGAAATACTTATGAAAGAAGGCAAAATATGCCAAGCTATTTAATTACTTATGATTTATACGCTCCTACAACGAATAGAGAGAAAGTAGAACAGCGTATACAACCACTGGGCGGATGGATTAAACCTTGTACTACTACTTACATCATCACCACTCTTTATAGCATTGATGAAATACTTGAAAAGCTAAAATCTGTATTGGATGACAATGACCATTTAATTATTGTCGATGTAAAACAGCCTATCTATGGTCAGTTACCAAATGCAGACAAAAAATGGATTAGAGAGAACCTCTAATTACAATTCATACGTTAGGCCGGTTACTTGAGAATTTGTCAGTTCCACTGAGCCGCCATATTGGTTCGAGAATTTTATAATTATTCTTGTTTCACCGACACTGTCTGTATTGTCGAACACCTTGTTACCGTCAATTTCTGCTGTTTCAAGGTGTTCTTTTTCATTTAATGTAATTACTATTTTTTTCATTTACATTCCTCCTAACTTGTTTTCTATAGACTGTTGGACACTTATATTAATTACGCTTTTAAAAATATTTCCTTAACCAAGCAACCTACAAATCAAAATGGCGCAGCCTGCAATCAGAAAATAGCTAAGTACGACGAAAAGGCGAATGCTACAAACAGCACTATATATAGGCTTAAGAGCTTCCTTAAAGTCGTGTTTAAAGTTATTGGTGCAATTGTAACAATTTATACTTTTGTCACCATCATCCAGTTTATCTGGTGATATTGTGTTTTTCATCTTGTCCTCTCCTAACTCGCCTTGTCCGGTTTATCATCTACAAGTTGCTTATCTCTAAGTGCTGAAAGATACGTTAAAGCCATAGCCTCACTCATTTCATCAAAACTGGCAAACAGTTCGGCTATTTTTTTACCTTCGTTTATGTCCTCTTTAGTAAGAGGTCTGTTTTTAGTTTTCGTGATTTCCGCCCCCTTTCCTGTGTTGTTAATCACATCATATCACTTCATGGCGTGATTGTCAACATTTATTTTAATAAAACTTTTCCAAGTATGTGTTGACTACCACGAAAAGGTATGATATACTTCGATTAAAGTGAGGTGATAAGTATGGAAATCCATGATAGGATGAAGCAAATTAGGCAAGAAAATAATTTAACGCAAAATGAGTTTGGTGAAAAGCTAGGTATAAGTCGTGATGTATATGCTAACCTTGAGAATAATAGACTTAAAAAACCTGAAACCAAAGACCCAATAATAAAACTTATAAGTAAAGTTTTTGGAATAAATGAAGAATGGCTACGAACTGGAAACGGCGAAAAATATAATGAAGATGATGAGTATACAAGGGCGGTTGTTGAGATAGACAAAGGTGACCCTAAGGCCAGACAAGCTATATTGGATTACTGGCAATTGACTGATGAAAACAAAAAGCTGTTTTGGAAGTTTATCGATACGTTCATAAAAAAATAACAGGATTTAATCCTGTTATTCGAGCCAATATTTTATAAACGTTCGTATTTTTCTTAGTAACCTATTATTTGAAATCGTTTTAACCATTTCGATAATATCGTTTCTTAATTCTTCATCTGTCATAGCGGGCACCTCCTGAAGTGAACGGGGCAGTTATATTGTATCAGGGAAAGTAATTTAATTATAGAACTAATATTCGTTAATTACAACCTCGTTTTCTAATTTATCGAAAATATGTGTGCAATTTACAAATATACGTTCTGTTTATATAAGATTATTCTACGGTGGAATTTGCAATTTACTATTGCTTTTTTTGCTCACTCTGTTCTTTGCCATATATGTACACTCCCCCTTGTCTGTTTTGTATAATCATCACGAACTATGTCGTTTTTGATTGAATATGAACATATAGACTGGTTGGGGGATACAGAACTACGCTCTGTCCCTAAATCGGGACAAGATATTATAATTTTGTGAATTTGAACAAATTGTACGGGTTAATTTTGAGCGCTTTTGCTATACAATCTATCTCATCTAGTGTAGGTGAAACTTCTTTGCGCTCTATCCTACTTATTGCTGATTTACTTAATCCACATAATTCTTCAAGTTCTCTTAGGGAAATATTTATATTAGTACGTACTTTTTTAAGCATTATTTTTACCATCTGCGCACCTCCGTGTTTATGTTGCGTAGATAGCAAATAAATTATTTATGCATAAATTTAACCACAGTATTTATGTACCTAATAATGTTATTTATCACATATCTAGAAGGTAAAAAGGTGATTTAATGAAAACTAATTTCCTCAGCTTTGAGGAATATAAACAAAAAAAAATAAATGAAGAATTTGAAGCTTCAGTTAATAAAATTAATCCATACACTGGTAATGTTATAAGAACTGTTGGAGATTTTAATGAATATAAAGAAAACTTTAATGTCGTCAAATATCTTGATAATAAAGGCATGGTCAACCCGTACACTAATACTGAGATAAAAACTTATATTGAATATAAAAAATATCTAGAATTATGTCTATTAAATGAGTATGAAGAATGCAAAAAAACTTTTATTAATAATTCCAACAGCATTTTTTCAAATAAAATGGCAAAAAGTAATACTTCAACGACTAATAAAAAGTTCAGCTCTTTTATTTTAATAATTACTAGTTTGTTTTCTTCGCTTTTGTTTTTTTGGTGGGTTTTACTTGCTGTATATTTCTTAGTATTATGGATTATAAGCAATTTTGAAATAAGGTTAAGTAATACACACCTTAGCTTGCTTATCACGATAGCTATATATATTTTTTTAGTATCTTATTTAGTTTTAAAATACGACCGCTTGGAATATATTGACAATTTAAAATCCGAGATAACTTCATTAAATAATAGACTTATAATTTCTGATAATTGTTATGCTAAGCTAAAGCATGCCTTTGAAAATGATTATGAAGAAAAAAGTATAAACTTAAAAAAACAATATATTGAAATAGGTAAGTCATTAGAATTTGAATATAAAGAAAAAAATAAAGTTTTGGAAAGTGATTATAAAGAGAAAATTAGGGCCCTAGAGCATGAATATAATGAAAAAAACAAAGCTCTAGAAATTGACTATAAAGAGAAAAACAAAGCTCTGGAAATTGACTATAAAGAGAAAAAAAATGTTTTAGATAAAAAAGAAAGTGAAGTAAATTTAACCAAATCATACATAAATAATATAATTAATGAGTCCTCACAAAAGTATCCTTGGCTTTCAACTATATACTCTGACCTTTTTTATTCAGTTGATAAACAAGTTGCAGCGGATTTATTAAATAAAAAACACCCTGCTTTGAAAGCTTCAGATTCGGTAATGGAAATAGCCCAGGAAAAACGGGAGTTCCTAAAAAGAAATAAAATGCTTGAATATCAACTTCTTTATTTGGAGGCACTTTTTCCTTGGATTGAAGAATTTAAGACTGAAAATCCATATACAGCTTATGACAACTTAATGCTAATAGATAGTGATACTTCCCCATATAGCTATGACTCTATGAGGAACTGGTTGTCTCCAGAAGAATACATAAATCTCAGCATAGTAGATAAATATCAGCTTGCTTTGGATAGGTATAAAGTAAAAAAGAAATCAGACTGGGAAATTGGCATAGAATTCGAAAGATATATTGGATATTTATATGAGTCTGAAGGTTTTAAGGTAAAATATCATGGAGCTTTGATGGGTCTTGAAGATATGGGTAGAGATTTGATAGTCGAAAAAAAAGATGAAATATTGATAATACAATGTAAGCGTTGGGCGAAGTCAAAGACAATACACGAAAAGCATATATTTCAGTTATACGGAAGTGTAGTTGTCGAAGCTATTAAAAATCCAACTAAGAATTATAAAGGCGTTTTTATTACAACTACTATACTTTCAGAATTGGCCAAAAAATGTGCAGTAGCATTAAATATAACAGTTAAAGAGAATACTCCTTTCGAGGATTATCCTTTGATAAAATGTAATATATCTAAAACGGGAGAAAAGATATATCATTTGCCTTTTGACCAACAGTATGACCGTGTTGATATATCACCAAAAAAAGGGGAATTTTATGCATATACAATAAAAGAAGCCGAAGCAAAAGGATTTAGAAGAGCTTTCAGATGGACAATGGATAAATAAAAATCCCCTCCTGCATCAACAGGAGGGGTACAATAAATCAAGCTACGCTGTCACGTGCTTTCTCAATTGCTTTCTTTGCATCATCTAAGAAAGCTGCAGTGTCCGGGCAATAATAAATTAAATATAGAACAAGTGACAGTGAGTTGCAAATGCTTTTGCCGTGTTCAAGTTCTATATATGAACGACAGCTAAGTAATAATTTCTCAGACATTTCATCTTGAGAGATATGGAGTATCTCTTTTCTTGTCTCTTTAAAAGATGCCTGTATTGTTTCAATTAACGCTTGTTTGTAGAGATTTTTCATGGCTAACTCCTTCTTTCGTATAAATATAGTAAAATTTTATCGAAATTGGAATGATGTACTATGATGTTTACCTCACAAATAAGATTTAGCGTACTTGGATAATAAAAATCCCCCGTGCTACCAACACAGGGGACAAATAAGCGGTCTATCAATAGATATACCTACTCTGAACAAGTAAAGTATATCATATGGCCGCTTTTATTTCTACACAAAATTTAGAATAAAGGAGGTCTTTTTTAATGAAACGATTACCAAAAGGCATGGGAAGCGTATGTAAGCTGTCCGGTAATAGACGTAAGCCCTATGCCGCCCGCATTCAGTCAGGCGTAACGAAAGGAGGAAACGTTGCGTATAAATACCTCGGATATTATAAAAGCTCTCAGGAGGCCATACAGGCACTTATAGAGTATAATAAAAACCCG